>JAKACB010000052.1 GCA_021796445.1 Nanobdellota archaeon | reverse complement strand
ACAGTACCCAACTCCGTTATATCAACCTCACCTACTCTTATAACAATCGCACCAAATATCTCAAAAGGGACAGTTTCACAGGGGTCTTATATAACTATAAAATTTGGCTAATATTTAAATTGGGAAAAACACTATAATTATTAAATAACGATGGCATTTCGTTGCTCTTTAAGAGCTAATAATGCCGCTGGTGAATTATGGCAAAAGTTACAGTTACTATATGTGATGCGTGTAAGCAGAAAATTGCTACAAGAACGTGTCCAGTTTGTGGAAAAGACCTGTGCGAAGCAGATACAAAATCGTTTGCAGTAGATGTAGGCCTTAGGTTTGGGCAGAGAATGCAGATATACAATGGGTATATGTGCGAGGATGATTACAGAAAGTTAGAGGGCAACCTAGGTGGCACACTTGCGAAGATAAGTGAGTCAATGAAATCGCAAATTGATAATATAATTAAAGAAAGTGTAGGAGCTTAAAACAGCAAGATTTATTAATTCTTGCGTTTAAGAATAAATAACCCTGCGTAGCCCAATGGTAGAGCGACCGGCTGTAGAATTACTAAGTGCTGTTTTTCAGTGCGATGAAGAGTTTCAGCTGTAGAAACCGGTAGGTTGCGGGTTCGAATCCGGCCGCAGGGAGTTCTTATTTATCCTAATCTTAAATCATTTTGATTATATCTTCCAGTTCCGAAACATTTTTTGCAGTGTAATCTATCTTGCTTGAGCTTTCTCCGAATATTTCCTTTTTTCTGAATAGAACGTTTACTGTTATACAGAAAGGATATATTGACTTTGCGATTTCTAAATATTTACTTCTATCATCTATAAATATTAATTTGAATTCTTTGTCTTCTATTTCGTTTTCCAGTTTTCCGTATTCAATTGCTGCCATTATTGCAATTTTGTTCTTGTTTTCTGCTGCTATTATCTTGTCAAAGTAATCCTCTATCTTGTTTTCTTTTATTTTTCTATACTGTTTTTCCCTATTTTCAAAGTACTCTGTTAACAATATATTATAATTTCTTTTTGCTGATTCTTCAAGGACTTTTTCTATGCCTGTAAATTTTTTTGGTGTTTCATTTAATCTTTCTAAATATTCTTTTCCAACTTCATCTGCCAATTCTTTTCCTTTACTGGCCATCCATGCAGCGGCATATTTATCGTTTATCTCTCCTCTCATAAGATAAATGTAAAGAAGCGAAAGCGGTAGCTCATAAGGATAATCATATGCGGTATGCCCCCTTAGCTTTATGCCTTCGTAGTCTACTGCTCTTAATTGATCTATCTCATCTTCAGAATCTGGATTTATGTTTATTGACAGACTGCTTAGCTCCTTTGAAAGCCTGCTTATGACATTTTTTTGTGCGTTTTCGAATATTGCGTCTGTGTCTATTAATGTAGAATCAAGATCCCAGATAACCATATTTTTGCTATTCATTATTGTAATATGATTAAAACTTTTTTAAATATTTTTTATTTGCTTACAAATATAAATTCTTTCTTGTTTTTATTGTCAAGCCTGCAGAATCCAAATCTTTCAAATTGGATGGTCTGTTCTTCCCCTATTTCATCAGCAGTCTTCTCTGCTAAACCTTCTATTTGAGTAAGGCTGTTTTCGTTGAAAGTTCCGTCTGTATTTAATAGATTTCCAACCTTAATGACTTTTATAGGCAAGTTCTGTTCTGTTACCCACTGTATTATCTTTTCTCCCTGTTGATGTTCTTTGCTATAAATTTTGCAGGTTATAAGCTCGTCTTCCTTATCAACTATCTCTAGGCTGTAAAGCTCTTTAAGCCTGAATTTATCTCCAATTTCCAAAGAGGCAATGTCTGTTTTATCTATAAAGAATTTACCGTTAGTCTGTATCTCCCTAAAGCCAAGGTCGTTTGAAGGGTGAAATGGCAGCTTTATTTTCTCTGCAGGTGCATTCTCCACCTGTAATTTTATAGGATTTGGAACAAAGAATAATCTTTTTGCAGATTTGTCGATTATTCTGCGGTTGAATGTGAAAAGCATATCCAAGCTGTATTCATGTTCAGAAGAAGAATATCCAACTTCCTTTACAAAGTCTCTTATCGCTTCAGGTTCTATTCCTCTCCTTTTCATTGATGATATTGTGGCCAATCTTATATCCTGCCAGTCTTTTATATATCCCTGCTTTATCAGTTCTCTAACTTTACGCTTTGAAGTGAGTGTGCCCTGAAAATTAAATCTGCTGAATTGTATTATATTCGGTTCCTTGAAATCAAGCGCTTTTCTTAGCTTGCTTTGTAAATTGGTTTTGAATTCGTTGCTTCTTAATATATGCGTTATCCCGCATAGTTCATCTTCAATAACACTTGCAAAATCATAAAGCGGCCATAGGTTATAGGGTTTATAATCGTTTTTTATAACTCTCATTATATTTGGATCTCTTAATGATGCATCTTTGTCCTTCATGTCTCCTTTAAATCTAAAAGTTATTTCTCCAGTTCCAATCTTACCATTTTCAGCTTCTTCCCAAAGTCTTAAATTCTCATCTATTGAATTGTTTCTATGCTTGCATTCATTTCCCAATGTTCTATCTCTTTTTATTTCATCTGGTGAACAGGTGCAGCCATACGCTTTTCCTTCTTTTATAAGTTTTTTAGCAAATTCATAGATCTTTTCAATATCCTCGCTTATGAATTTCTTTTTATCATATTTTATGCCAAGCCATTTTATGCTTTCTTCAAAGTTTTTTACAAATTCTTCTTTTACCAAATTCGGGTTGGTGTCTTCGAATCTCAACCATAACGTGCCATTATACATCTCTTTGTAAAGATAATTTATTGTAAATGATAGAGCATGCCCCCAGTGCATGTATCCAGAAGGTTCTGGTGGCAGCCTAAGAACTACTCCTTTGGCTGTATTAGGCAGCGGTTTAAGTTCTTTTTTCTCAGGCTGTTTTTCTTTAGTGCTAAGCAGATTCATATCTGTAGCTAGCTTGAGAATTTCTTCCTTTTTCAACGCATTTACCTCTTTTACTACTTTCTCTGTAATTATCTTCAGTTCACCCATTTGGTTTACGAGGTTTTTATCCTTCCCAAGCATCTCTGAAATAACTGAACCGACTCTAGCCGAGCCTTCATGCGTTGCTGCGTTTTTTATCGCAGCTTTCTTTATTGTTTCTTCGTCTATCATATCATTAATTTGTATCTCTGTAAATAAAGCTATTTACATAAATAAACAGCTTTTTAAATGAATATTTGCTTAAATAGTGTATAATAGGAGGTAATATGGCAGATTTCGTAAGAAAAAGTTCAGTGAAAGAAGAAGTCAAGAAAGTCGGTAAGGACATGCGTTGCCCTGATGACACAATTGAAGGACTTGACAAGTTTGTCAAAGAGTCAATCGCTAAAGCAGTAGCAAGGGCTAAGGCTGACGGTAGAAAGACACTTAGGGCACACGACTTCTAAGTAGTTTTTTTATTTTTTTTATTTTTTTAAAGTTTTTATTCTTTTAATGTTATAGCTTCTTATGGTTGATATAGAGCTAATACTCGGTATAGCAATAATAGTAGTTGCAGTAATAACATTCATTCGTATTCTAAAACCTGCTTTAGAAGGTGTAGTTGTTATAATTCTTATATTTGTAGGCAGTGCACTTATATTCCATTCTACTCCAATAATAGGCTTACCTGGATACAGCCTGCCTGTTAATATAGGTCCTAATATCGTTGGTATCTCAGCAGGAATAGACAATACTAGCAACATAATAATATTTAATGCTGATTTAGTAAGCATAGACAGTTTTACAGCTTCTGTAAATAATCAGTCTCTAACTATCCTTGATAATGGCACAGCGATAGCTCCGGCAAAATTCGGCGTTATAACCGTAAAGGGCCTTCATAAAGGAGAAATACATCTAAAGGCTTATTCAAATCTATTTGGCATAAATGTATTAGCCTCGAATTCTACCTATAATTATACTGGGTAAATACCTATTAGTATAAAATCATTTTGTAGTACTTAGGGATTAAGTGTAATTTAAAC
>JAKACB010000051.1 GCA_021796445.1 Nanobdellota archaeon | reverse complement strand
AAGAATGGAAGTTCACAGGGAATTCCCAAGAGGTAAAGTGAAGCAATTAACAGTAACAAAGACACCTACAGGCAAGTACTTCGTCTCCATCACAGTGGACGACAGAAAAGAAGTTCCTAAAAAAGTGCAAATAACAAATGATCCAGACAAAAGCATAGGCATTGACATGGGATTAAAGGACTTTGCAATATTGTCTAACGGTATAAAGATCAGCAACCCAAAGTTTCTGCAGAAATCAGAGAAGCTGTTAAAGAGCAGGCAGAGAGCATTGTCAAGGAAGCAAAAAGACAGCAAAAACAGAGACAAGGCAAGATTGATGGTGGCAAAAACACATGAAAAAGTAGCCAGTCAAAGGAATGATTTCATTCATAAGGTATCAACAGCGATAACCAAGCAGTTCGATACTATAGTCATAGAAACATTAAACGTTAGAGGAATGAAGAAGAACCACAGCCTTGCAAAGGCAATAGGCAATGTGAGCTGGAGCAGATTCTTCCAGTTCCTTAAGTACAAGGCAGAGAAGCAGGGAAAGAACGTAATAGAGATAGGGATGTTTGAAAAGTCGTCAAAGACATGCAGTGTATGCGGACATGTCAATAATGATTTGACGTTAAAAGAAAGAGAATGGACATGCAAGAACTGTAATACTAAGCTAGACAGGGATGTAAACGCAGCAATAAACATAAGGAATTTCGGTCTTAAGCAGATAGGACTGAAGTCAGTACCTTCGGACAGAGGGGAATATAAGCCTGTGGAGAATCCTCTGACGGCGGAACTTGTGAAAATGAAAATCAGAGCAAGGTCTACGAGCCATGATCCAGAGAAGCAGGAACTATACGCTATGAAGAAGTTAAAACTTTTAATAGGAGCTAGAAACCTGTGAATTCATTCATGGGAGGATGTCACATATAAGTTTAATTCTATTCTTAAAAATGGCTTCGAATATACCCAATGGAAAATTGAATTCTTTGGCTTCTATAATAATAGAAAAGGCAAAGAAAATTGACATCATAACGAAAAACGCTGCAGAACAGGTATCTATAGATTCAAATTCTTTTAAAATGTACAGCATGCTGCCAGATTTTGATAATATCTACAAAAAGGATTATATTGATTCGCTTTTTCTGCTTAGAAACCTTGTTGGAAAAGATATCCTTATTTCTGATTTAAAAACACTAGCAGAATCAAGGCAAAATGGAACGCTGGAATCTTATTTGGAGGGAATATTAAAAGAGAATGGGAACTGTGCGGTGCAAAACAGGTATAATGACTCAATAGATTACTTTTTATATGTAAGAAACGAGATAAATAAATTTTATATCTCAAATGAAAGAATAACCTTCTTTTCCGGTTCAATTTTTTATTTTGAAAAAGGATCTAGGAAATTTTATAATTATTCGAAGATAAATGAAAAAGAAGCAAAATTGGGCGAGCTGATATTAAAAAATATTTCTGAAGGGGAAATACAACTTAGACTTAAAACTCTCTATACTAAAGGATAGAATAACTTATTATATAAGAATTGATATTCTTTACGTTAGATGGGGCGGTGATCTAACTTGGTTATGATGCCAGACTTGGGCTCTGGATGTTCCGGGTTCAAATCCCGGCTGCCCCATTTTTTGCAGAATAATGATATCCTATAGAAATGGCTCAAATTTTAGGTTTAGAAGCGTATAACTTCTAAATTCTATGCGCTGTTTCCTACAGCCTTCTTCAGTTAATATATAACTGACTGCGGTTTTCTCTACTAAATCCTTAAATCCTTTCAATGCCGGTTTATCCATAAATGTCTCTTTTTTTGTTTCTTAATGAAGAGTAGGAGACATTTACCTGGTTCATTGCTTATTGCATATGCAACGGCCTCAAGTGCGTACAAAACTTTATAAACACACATTGAGTAATGCTTTTATGGCGGTTTTATTGCCGATTTATATTGCAATAATTGCAGGAGTAATAATTGTTGCTGCTATAACCGTGGTAGTTGTAGCCCCAGGAGTATCTAATGTATCTATACCGGCCGTAAGTCCTACAGCTACTAGCACATATAACTTTTCAATTGACGGAGTGGCTTTTCAATACCCAACTAATTTTGTGGTCGAAAATATTACATGTGCATCTAAGTCACTCACTTCCTGCCTTAATGTAGTACCTACGCTTCCGGAGGGAGTTTTCCCACTGAGTCTGCTAGAAATAGTGCCGAAAAGCCTAGCAGGAGATAGTGTATTGTCGAGGTTGTCAAACGTTTCCTATATGCTCGTTTATGTAATAAGTGCCAACTCAAGTTCTGAAGCATCAAAAATAGTTGCAAATTACTATAATATAAGTAAGTATCCGTATAGAAATGGTACGGCCTTCTCGATAAAAAACCTCTCTTCACAAGGATTTGAAAAATCGGCTTTGCTTTCTACAGTCAATCCAAATGGAGTTAACCAACCATCTGCGTTTTACGCTGGAATTGCTAGATCCGGCAATATAATATTTGTATTATATAGTTTTTCCATTGGATCAAATTTCGTACAACAGAATGGTGAGGCAGTGAACACCATAATGAGTTCGTTACAGAGGGTACCATTCAATATAGCAGGCAGCGCATCGGATATATTATTTGACAATTTAAATAACATTACATACCTTTTTGGGCGGACATCAATAAAGGCTATAAACACAACAACAAACACAATGTACACTGTATTCACGACATCAAGCAACAATGCTAATGTCTTGGGGTATGGGGCAGTCGATACGAATAATGGTTATATATACTTTACCGAGCCGTTTGCAAATGTTACAGGCGTATTCGACCCATATAGTAACAGCATCATTAAAAATATAGCTTCGGGCCCGTTTCCTTCCGCTATAACGTTTGACCCATTAAACAATTATGTTTACGTGCTTAATGGTTACAATACATTCTCACTGCAATCGATTCAAAATGGATCAATCGCTGTGATAAACGCATCTTCTAATAAACTTATAAAAACAATCAATATAGGAAACGTGCCGAATGAACTGAATACCTTTT
Source organism: Nanobdellota archaeon (assembly GCA_021796445.1). Next base: position 1,010 of record JAKACB010000051.1, on the reverse strand, counting down.
TCCCTGCCCCGTATTTTCTATTGGATGGGATAACTGTAGATACTTATAATAGTAATCTATACTTGCCGGTATCAAATGCAACCCAATCTAAGGTTCTAATAGTGAACACATCATCGGGTTCAGTTAGTACTATTATTCTTCCTGACAATATTTCTTCTAGTAATACCTATGATGCGGTGTTTGATTCGGTAACAGATAAAGTATATGTTTCAACGTCTTTTATAGGGAGTCCTGCTGTATTGGTATTAAATACTCTATCTAATACTATAAACACTTCTTTTTTCATAGTAGATAATTATAGTGCTTTTAACAACTTCAGGAAGAATGGGATCGTTTCATCTGTTCCAATAAACGGCCTGTTCTTTAATCAATTTAACAATACTCTTTATTCCCTATCTTCTTCGGGCATGTACCCTATAACTCAAAATTATTCTTATTATAATTATTCCTACATTCCTCTTCGCTATATTTATTCACTTTCCCCCTATTCCAAAGCATTTGGGCTGCCACCTCTCAAAGTGGTTTATGACCCAGAATCGAGTTATTATTACATATTGTCTGGATACAACTATTCTGTATCAGCCATTTACAGTAGATAATTCAGCCTTAATGTCAAAAATTACGTACGAAGTCAGTAAGAAATCTTATGGTGACCATATTTTTATTATTGGACAAGTCGGTGAAGTAACAATAATTAAATCTATGAAATTATCTCCAATTTGTTTCATGTTTCTCCTACCTCAAATATTGCTTTGTGTGTTGTATTTTCATATTAAAGTTTATGGTATCTTCTAAGATTTATGATATATATCCAATCTAAATAAGAGTGCCATTTCTCCAAAGACAGCATTACCTCTCCATTTTTTGTTTGGTGGTTACAGCGCCGGAATCTGTGTTTTAGCAAAGGATCTGCACGGATTGGAGATAGTTGATGACCCGCATCAAAGACCCTATGGTAAGAAGTATAAGATAATTTGGGAAGGACTAGGTTTACTAAATTATATGATTTT
>JAKACB010000014.1 GCA_021796445.1 Nanobdellota archaeon | reverse complement strand
TTTTATATATAAAGTGTAGCGCCAACTTACTTTCCCTCTTTTACGAAGTACTCATAAGACGCACCAGCGATTATCTTCCGTGTTCGAAAAGGGAACGGGATTTGCCGCTGGCCTATGGGCGCTATCACCCTTATTTAGAAGGTTTTCATTTAAAAGCTTAACTTTTCATTCAGTAGATAGACAAGTGAATCTTTATGAGTAGCTGATACACCATTTTTAGCTTGATTTTAAGATGTTAAAATGGCTAATAGAGGATTACTGCAATGATTATTCTATGTACTGTTCCACCGGGACACTGTCTTCACTGCATATATTTTTATAAAGATTTAGGAAAAAATCAATGAACTCCTTTTTATGAGCCTTTGGGTTGTTGCATGTTAAATATATTCTTTCCATTTTTCCCTTGCCAGCGTAGGTATTGGTTGTTATGAACATATTCTCAAGATTTCCATTTAAAGGAAAGAATAACTTGTTTAGATACATACTTATTTTTGACTGTTTAATTTGGATTAATGACTTTGTCATCTATTTAAAATTTTTGCTTTTAGCGTTTTCTGAAGTTAAGATAGGCTTAGGGTTATAAACAGCAAAGCAATTATTAAAATTTTAAATACGCAAAAAGTTACTTAGCACTATGTTTTCAAACATCAGGAACGGATGGGCAATGGGAAAAGCCACAAGAAAGCTGGTCTTCAAGGACAAAAAGCTGATGGTATTTCCACTTGTCTCTGGTTTAGTTGTTATCACAGAAATATTGGCAATACTGCTGCCTTCGGCCATTTTCTTGATGAATTACTCCAACTCGCTTTATTATTACATCCCCATTTTGATACTTTTCTATTTTATTGTCACTTTTACAAGCACTTATATGATAATGGCTATGTTCATCGGCTTTCGAGCCTTCTCAAACGGAAAGGAAATAGGGTTCAAGGAGGCATTCAAAGAGGTAAAGCCTTACAGCAAACTAATAGCAGAATGGAGCCTGTTCTATGCGGTTGTAATAGTTGGCATAAGACTGTTGGAGTCAAGGATGCGAGGAATAGCAGGCATGATATTTGGAGCAGCAGTAGCCTTTGCGATAGGTATAGCAACAATATTTGTTGTTCCAGTCATACTGGACAAGAAGCTTGGCCCTATAAAGGCACTGAAGGAAAGCTCTTCCTTCATAATAAAGAACTTTGGAAAGACCTTTGGGGGATTGGCATACACGGATTTGTATGGATTTGCGATAATATTATTGGGTGTGATAGCCCTTATAGCCGGTTTATTTTTGATATCTATAAATTTGATTATTGGCCTTGAAGTCATACTTTTAGGAATCGGCGTTATAGCCATCGGAGCAATCATAACCTCGATGCTTTCAAATATATTCAGGCTGATAATGTTTGACTTTGCAAGCTACGGCAAGGTTCCTGAAGGTTTCACGGCAGACATGCTGAAGAATGCAGTAAAACAGAAGGGAAAAGCCCAAATATAAAACTTAATAATAAAAATGCAACTGCCTAAAAATTAATACTGGCTTTTACTGCTTAATGTTTTTGAGATAGCCTTGTTTATCGGCTTGTAAATGTCATCTGCGCACTTGCAGTCTAGGCATTTGCACATTGCGAGATAAATTTCTTTTGTCTTTGCGAACAGATCCTTCTGATCTATCAAAGGATTGCTGCTTTTTATCGAATACTCTATCTTATCAAAAAGAACTTCATACATTGAACTACTTGAATTTACAGAACCACTCTTTTCATCCATTTTAAGGATTTTGTCTAGGAAGCCCATATTACCAGTTAATTTATTATAGTCTTTTGTCATATAAAAAGCTAATTTTTAGTCTCCCTTGAGGTTGTTTGCATGTAAAGCTGATATATCGGTTCAAGTTCCATTTCCGAAACCCTGTAAAGCTTCTTGAGAACGTAGAACACGCCCTTGCTTTCCTCCTTTATGTTGTTGAATATGGAATAATAGGCAAGCTTTCCCTTCTTTGTCAATCCAATTCCCATCATTCCCTTTTTGATGTATCCCTTGCTTTCAAGGCTGCTTATTATCTTTGAGCTTATGCCCTTTTCCTTTTCTATTTCCTCGCTTTCTCCTATCTCATCCTTCAAAAGCTGGTATGTAACATAGCCTATCTTCTTTGCCTTCGATTCGCTTGTACTGTTTCCGCCGAATGAAAGCAATCCGACCTTTTCCTCATCGTTTAAATCCTGCAGCTCCTCTATATATTTGTCTATCTTCTCGTTTTCCTGCTTTAGCTTTAACTGCTCATACAGGGTAAAGCCCAAAGTTATGAAGTCTATCCCTATCGCATCGTATAATCCGTGCAAGCCATAAGCTAGGTAAGCCATTGCATTTCCCGCAGAGAATGCGCCAGCTATGGTGGCATAGTATTTTCCGTAGCCTTTGCTTTTGCCTTCCTTACCTAATATCCTCTCCAGCTCTGATTTCCTCATCTTCTCCCCCCTTCATATCAATTCTACAAAAGCGAAATATTAAAGTCATTTGCAAATATTACGAAAGTATTATCTATATACCTGTTAATACGACTATTGAATGAGAACTCCTTGAAAATGATTTTTATAAGCTTTTGCAGCCTTAATTTTTCATGTCTATAAAAATAGGATTAGCCATAATGGCTTACGGCACCCCTGAAAAGGAAGAGGACGTTGAGCCTTACCTGAAAGACATATTCAAGCAGAAGGAAGTGCCTAAGCTGATACTACAGAAAACAATTGAAAGATACAGAAAAATAGGATTTTCGCCTCTTAATGAGATTACTTTAAGGCAGTCCGTGCTTTTGCAGGAAGAGCTTTCAAGGAGAGGATTCAATGCTGCAGTCACCGTTGGGATGAAGCACTGGAAGCCTAAGATAAAAACGGCAATTGAAACACTGAAAAAGGACAATCCAAACTTGCTAATAGGGATTTTAATGCACCCTTTTTTCTCTGTTATGGGTAGCAAAGAATACGAAGAGGTTTTCAATGAAAGCTCGAATGGGATGAAAAGAAGCTTTATAGATCACTGGTATAACTATGAAAAACTTTATGATGCCTGGAATCAAAACATGAAGGAAGCAATTGATTCCTTCAACGGGAGCAGATTCTACACTATCTTTACCTCCCATGGCTTGCCTTCAAGCACGGAGGACACGGAATATAAAAAGGAATTGGAGGAGTTTTCGGCAAAGCTTGCAGATAGATCAGGCATAAAAGACTTTTGCCTTGCATACCAAAATGGGGAGCATAAAGACTGGTACAAACCCGAAGTTAATGGAAAACTTTGGGAACTAAAAGAGAAAGAAGTTAAAAACGTGCTTATCGTTCCCATAGGCTACATTTCAGAAAGCCTTGAAACCCTTTATGACATAGATATAGAGTATAAAGAAACCGCCTCTCAACTAGGCATAAACCTGCACAGGGTAAAATGCCTTGACTATTCTCCACTGCTTATATCTACAATTTCCGATGCCATAGCAGACAGCGTAGATAAAAACTTATAGTATGTCCGTTAGATAATAACAATGAAATATGCAGCTATTGTGTATTCGCATAAAAACATTGACAGTAAAGAACTTTACAATTATGACATACCAGAACAAATGCTTGAGAAGAGAAAGAACCTTGAATATGTAATGCTTAGAACCTGCAATAGAATAGAGCTTTACATAAGCTCTGACAATGCTGAGGAGGATGCTAAATTGCTGCTTAGAGAACTATACACCCAGAACTCAAAATACGGGAGAGGAATGGTTTATACCGGGAAGGAAGCCGTAAAGCATGCATTCTACGTTGCTGCCGGACTTGACTCCATCGTACTGGGAGAAAATGAGATATTGGGGCAGGTGAAATCTGCTTATTTAGATTACATAAACAATGGAAAGGCAGGTACAAAGCTGGAAAGGCTTTTCAAGAATGCAGTAAAGGCTGGAAAAATAGTAAGAAATGAGACTGCAATAAATAAGGGAAAAACTGGGATTTACTCTCTTGCAATAGATTACCTGAATAAGAGTTATAACAATAAAGAGATAGCGATTATCGGATCGGGGGAGGAAGCCAAACGCTTTCTAAAGGGCTTTTCAACAAAAAGAAGCCTGAAAGGGAAGGTTTTCAGCAGGGAAATGAAGCATGCAAAAAAGCTTGCCGTTCAATATGGAATGGACTATGGAACTTTTGATATTAAAGAGATAGGAAAATACAAAACAGTTTTTTGTGCATATAGAAGCACAGAAAAATTTGAATCAAAAGAACCAAAGCTTATAGTCGACATATCAGTTCCGCATGTATTTGAAGGCAAAAATGTATTGCATATAGAAGAGCTTGCATCGCAGGCTGAAGAGACCTTAAATAGAAGAAAAGAAGCCGCTAAACTGGCAGAGCAAATAACTCTCTCCAGAGTAGGTGATTTCATAGGAATTTACGGAGAATAGCACAAAGTTTTTGGCATAAACAAACCATTATTTAAAGGCTTAAATTTGGGTTTATTTCTTAGATATAACATGAAACTAGATGAAATAGTAAAAGAGCTGAATCAAGAGCTTGATAACATGGAAAAGGATGAAAGCATAAGCAAAATAGCAGCTTACATCAATGAAAGCTGGGAGCAGAAAGCCAATTTCATGCAGTACCTTTTTGATAAATACGCTACAAAACCAAAGACCTCTGAAATGAAAACTCCGATGAGGAAGTACTTTTATGGTGCTGCAGCTATAACTGTTGGTTTTGCTGTCACAAGCTATGCCTTACTTAAAACTCCACCGATTGATAGTGCTATTTCAGTGTTTTTAGTTGGCTATATCTCTTTGTTGGCTGCAGCTGAAATTGGAAAAAACAAAACGGTCAAATTTATAAACAATTCTTTGGATTATGCTTTAAAAAACGGAAACTTTAAAGAAGACCTTTTGGATTTTTACAAAAACCTTAAAAATTAAACCTTCGCTTCTTTTATCTGTTTTAAGGCTTCTTCCTTTCCCTTAAAGCCGTGGAACTTCATGAACTTTCCCTTCTCCAATTCCTTGTAATGCTCAAAGAAGTGCTTTAGCTTATTTTTCTGGTATTCTGGCAGATCTGCCTCTGTCTTTATCATTGAAGAAGCTGGATCTACTTTGTCCACCGGAACTGCTATGACCTTGTTGTCCTCTCCCTCTTCATCGCTCATCTCTGCTATTCCTATTGCCCTGCATTTCACGACTATTCCAGGGTTTATTGGAACTGAGGAGAAAACTAAAACATCTAAAGGGTCTCCATCCTTTCCTTCTGTCTGTAAAATGAAGCCGTAATTGGCAGGGTAAACCATTGATGTGAAAAGCACTCTGTCTAACGCTATTGTTTCCAAGTCTTCCTTGTATTCATATTTGCAATTGCTGCCCATTGGTATCTCTACCATCGCATAGAATGTTTCTGGGAAATCATCAGTTTGTTTTATTTCCATAAGGAAATAAGATAACTACAATCGTATTTATACTTATCTTTCAATAAAGCAGTTATTTTTGATTTCAAAATCTTTTTAAAAATCAAAAAATGTTAAATAGGTTGTGCATGTTTTAATTTGAATATAGCCCCGTAGTCTAGCGGCAAGGACAGCAGGCTCTGGACCTGCAAACACCGGTTCAAATCCGATCGGGGCTACTTTTTGTTGGGGCGTAGTATATCTACCAATTCTTAGATTCCCCCCTAACTATAATAGATTAGTAATACTGTCTATTTTATTCCAAAGTATGTCGAATAGACTATAGTCTAAGGATATTTTCAAGGTAACTTCTTGTTATTTTTACTTACTTTATAAACAAAGCCATTTAAATAGAAAATTTATATATTAGCAAATTTCATGAAAAGAATATTATGGTTAATAAAATAGAGAGAACACCTTTATCTTGTATATCTCTACCTGATGGTCTAGGATTAATTTCAAAGATTTCTATATCTAATCTGCCAACAGATGGAATTATGTCAGTACTTAAGAAGTCAGTAACGCCTAGAATATCACAGTTTATGTCCGATAATAGAGATATACTCATAGACCAAAATGATCTCAAATATCAGACACTTTTTCGATTAGCAAGTTATGATATCACAGACATATTTTACAATGGGAACATACTAAAAAGGATAATGACAGACAATGGTTATTACAATAGCTGGTTAAACATACCAAAACTGAGTGAAAGAACCATATCCCGCTTTGAGATTAATATAAGGGTTTTAGATTCCGTTATAAATGAACAATATAGTATAATAAATAGAAGGTTATCAAAAAGTAAATTACCACTAGATGAAATACTATCTAAATCAAAAATTTCATCAAATGAAGGGTGGTATATCCATAAAAACAAGGGTGAATTATTTGCTATAAAAGGTCGCCACTACTACAGTAGTAATAATATATATAAAATTGATCTGAAAGAGGTAAATATAGACTATGCAAATAAAGTTTTTAATGACTTGCATTATATACATACCCCCCGAGCAACCAAAGCTCTCGGTCTATTTATTAGGAACGAAGATACACCTTTTTCTATTGCAGGTTTTGCGCCAGTTGATAGACAATACAAAAAGAGTATACTTTTAAATTACGGATATAATCCTGAAAATTGCTGGGAATTCGTGCGACTATATTCAAAACCAGGCGCACCTATGAATACAAGTAGCTCGTTCCTGAGTGCATCAATAAGATTTCTAAGTAATGAGCATCCGGAAATAGAAGCTTATGTAAGTGCATTCACACCTAGCTTTGCAAGTGGTAAGTCTATGATAGCAGGAGGCTTCAATAATGTGATTTTAGCAAAAGATCTTAGGCTAAGCTTTGGAAGTGTAACTGTCCCTGGAAAGTATGAAAGGCTTACAAATAGGAGGTTGGAATCTTATACCGGATCTATTCTGAAGAGCAAGATACCGATTCTCCCTACCTTAGAACTGCTAAGACCAGTGATTAAACCAAGTAAATATTGTGGCATTGAGAATTACACAGTAATCATGTGATAATATGGAGCTAATAAATTTAAACGGTGCTAGAGGAGTGGGAAAGAGCACACTTACTGAAAAATTAAAGTCAGGTCCAACAACCTATACTGTTGAAGTGATACATTCAAGTAAAGTTTTATCTGAAATGTCACATACAGTTTATAATCTTGAGATAACCCAACTTAATTACTCACAACTTTTTGAAATACAGCAAAATCTTATAGATAATGCAAAGAGGTTAGATAAAGATGTTGTTATATTTGATACTCACAATGTAGAACTTGTTTACGGAATAGGTAAGATAAAATCTCTTACTCCTGAAGCACACATCTATGAGTTTGGGGCATACATAACTATTGAAGTGGATCCTAAAACACTTCTAGAAAGAAGGAAAAATCAAGAGACTATCAAAAGAAGTCTTAATCTATCAGACATCATGCTTGAGATAAGTGCAGAGAGAAATGAATCAATTAAACTTGCTAATATATCCAATAAAAAATTTTATAGAATAAATAATAAAGAATTAGATAGTGCAGTCAAAGACCTTGACGAAATAATAAAAAAGGAATTAAGTATAAATAAAAACTATGGAAATCGATTTTATAACAACAAATAAAGTTAAATTTGAAATAGCACGAAACCTTCTAAATGGCCATGATATAAAATTAAGGCAACGGTATTATGAATTTGATGAGATACAATCATTGTCAGTTGAAGAAGTTGCTATGAATAAAGCGAAACAATATATGCACCTAGCTAAGAGACCTTTTATAGTAAGTGATGATGGGTTTTCTATAAATGCATTAAAAGGATTTCCTGGTGCTCTTCTAAAACCTGTTATGGCATCGATCGGCGATAAAAAATTACTGAGCTTATTAGATGGCGTAAATAATCGTTCAGCCGTCTTTACAAATGCCCTCGTTTTTGGGAACCCAAAAAATAAATTTCTAAAGCTTTTCCTAACAAAGACTAAAGGCAGACTGCCATTGAAGCCGCTTGGATCTAACGGATTTGGCTGGAGCATAGGGAGAATATTTATAGCAGAAGGTTGGAGGAAAACTCTCTCACAATTAAATCGAAATGAAAAGGATATTTTCTGGAAAAATTACAGCAATAACCTACATTACACAAAGCTTTATAGATGGTTAATTAAAACAGGAAGTATAAAGTCAGATATATAAAAACATATTGATTTTTTGCCCGTTCTTCTAATACAATAATTGCTGAATTTAGGAAAGATTATCTCTTAAAAGAAGAAGAGAAAGAAGCGATAAGTAATAAATTTTATAGTAACTTATACTTCGTATATTTTGAGTCTCGTCCATAAAAAATCGCTAATTAGCAATTATAATGACCTGAAATCTCGAACTTTTCCTCTCTACTAAAAGTCAATAATTATTGACTTTTATCGCATACGACTTTGAGATGACTCTTGATTTGCTCTAAGAAGGCTTCTAGATAGAGGCATATCTATCTGGCTTGACTGTGAGTGGCTTTGGCCAGTCCAGTCTGTGCGTGTGTCAGAGATAAGAACGAATTAAAAAATAGGCCAAAAATTATTAAAAATCTTTAGAAAATACTTTAACAAGGATGATTAAAATTTTTGAATTAAAATATAAAAAACGGCACATTTTTTCGTCTTATTGATATCTCCTATGACATAAAAAAGAGTATAGGTATAAGCCAAAAAGTCGAATAAATTTAGAGTTCAAATCCTGGGGGCCCATCATATGTAAGGGGTATAGTATGTCTCCCCCTCAATTGGACTAATCTAGCTTAGTATCTACTTTATAGTTATACCTAGTATGCGTATTTAGGCGTTTTAAGTTCGGTATTCTCGGAAATGTAAAATTAAAGAATTTCTTTAAATTAGCAGTATCAAACTCTCGAACTAGACGAAATAGAGAATAAGTTATGTTTTATTTGGATTATAAGGCTGATAATAGTAGTTATTAAGAGTTGGCAATAATTTTGGAGTAGAATTAGAATTGTTAGAGGTTATGTAGGCAAAAAATCAATAATTATTGAGTTTTATTTCCAATAAAAAGTTGAGAGTTCGAGGCAGTAAAATTGATGATTAATGAGATCTGACTCAGATGAGACTGAGAATAGAGAGGAAATAGTTGGGAGAGAACGGAGTGGAGAGTCAATTCTTTTTAAGTTAATTTTAAATATGTTAAATGAGATCAATTACATGCAAAAGAATAAACTTACAGCAAAAAATAAAATCAAGACATGGATGATTGTTGTTTTGCTAATATTTGGTGGAGTAATAGGTGGTATAATTGCAGCATTAGTAGATGCATTCTTTTTGCAAAAACATATCAATAGTGTTTGGGTCAGATTTGGTATAATGTTCATAATTGCAATTGTTGTAATATCTTTCGTAGTTTTCTTTGTATATCCTTATTTTGGGGTTGCACCTTAATATCAAAGTAATTCAACTATCCCCACAACATCTATTATCATGTATAATCAAAGTAGTCAAAATACTTAATTACACCAACTATTATCTCAGATGCATCTTCTTTTAATTTGCCAACTTCTTACTTCTTTTATGAAAATTTTCTGTTTGTAGAAATGCACATATATCTTTAAACTACTCCTCTAATCCTAGTACATTGATTTTACTATTCCCTTCTTCTAGTTATTACATTCTTTTTATCTTAAATTGCCTTAAGTAGTATTAATCCAGCCGACTACATTAATTTCTTGATTAACTGTGGAAAGGAATGAAAATTCGTAGGTTCCACTGCTAGGTGGAATAAAAGTGTAGCTATAAGAATTATTTGAGTATATCGAGCCACTACTAATTATAGACCTGCCATCTGAAGTATATATACCGCTGCTAGGCGTCCCGAATATAGTAACAACAGCGCATAAATTTGTAGCTAAAACTGAGTTAGAATAAGGGCAGTTAGTAGTAGTTAGGTAAACTAAGACAGTCTTTCCTTCAGGGAGATAAACATCTACAGTTCCAGCTGCTGTAGGGAATGCATATCCATTTACCCTAAATGAGGCCTGTGTTTGTGAAGCAGAAGAGATATTTGAGAAAGAAGATACAGCGGAATTTAAACTACTCAATGTCACATTGTTTGTAACCAAGCTAGCGATCATTATTATAGACATTACTATAAGAATTGTCTTAATTGAGTATGATACATACTGCTCAGTCCTATTATGTCTCTTAATTTTTGTTATATTACCTAACAGTGTAGAAAGATAAAATATAGCAAATAATAATAAAGAAACTTCTAAAAAAGGCACAGCGGATCTATTATTAGGTAATTTAATATAACCAAAAAGAGCTGAAATTGCAAAAGCACTAATTAGGTTAGCCCATCTATCTCTCCAGTTAATTATTAAAGAAATCGAAAGAATCATAATAAAATCTACAAAGAAACCATAAGTTCCAAGCAGAAATTCAGAGTTATGATAATTACTAACTAAAACAAAATTAAATCTGAGTAGTACAGTCAAAATTATAGATATTATCACTGAGGCAATGAGCCCTCTTTTATAAAAAAGAAATTTATAAAACTTATTTGAGAATTCTACTTTTCTGCTTCTAAGATAATTTTTTGCATAAAACCTTCTACTGGAATTGTGTCTCCAAGATTTATTGTGCCCACCTCTATTTTCAGTTGTATAATCCGCTGACCCAAATTTTTTTGAAGGTTTATAATTTGACTGTCTTCCTGTTATCTTTTCTTTGTCCAAAAATTCACCGATACTTTTATATTCTCTTTTTCTAAGCTCATCTAATTTAGGTTCAATAATAGTCATTTTATTGTTGCCATTACCATCTCTGGGTCATATGTATAAGCCATAGAATATGCTGTATATGCACTGCGATAGTTACCTAATTTCTCTAGAATGAGTCCTTTCTCATACAAAAGTTTAGGATTGTGTTGATCTGACTCTAAAGGCTTCTCGATTCTTTTTAAGTCATCATTTAATTTCTTCTTTTCATTCTTATCTAATTCCATTACTATGTATTATTACTCGTCTAATATAATTTAATCTTCTTTCCTTCTCTTATCTTTTTCTGCCTGTACCACAATGTGGATTTGTTGATCCCCAAGCGCTTTCTTTCTGTGGGTGTTATGAATAAACCCATCATTTATACTCTGAATTAAGGATTTCCGCATGAGATAACCAGAATAGCTGCTCTGCCTTATCCTTTGCAGCACTTACTTAATCTAAATATTTCTTTTCAATTTCTGTTTCCTCTTTCATTTCGCTTTCTGAAGGCTTACTTCTCTCAATCTCTGCGTCTGCAGATTCCTTACCTTTAAGATAAGTTAAAATCCTCCCATATTTTTAGGGATATAAAATTATGTCAAGACAGGTGCTATAGATAGTTTGCAAAAGTGGATATCACCACATGTTTAGATTCGGATATTTCTTTGGTAGCTTTCCAAGCTTGCTTTTGTCTTTTAACGCAATTTCAAACTTTGGATGAGTAACAGCAGGCACTAACCCTCTGATCTTTTCAGGAGAATGCGGGTCTATCATCGCAAACATCTTTGCAGTTTCATCCCTTACATTGCTCTTCCATATCTGAGACCATGCTATGAAAAACCTCTGTTCTGGTGTAAATCCCTCTATTTCCCGGTTTTCATTTGGATTTCTTTTGAGATAGCGCTGCAATGCATCATATGCTATGCTTATCCCTCCTAAATCTGCAATGTTCTCGCCCAATGTAAGCTTCCCATTGACCTTTAAACCTGGAATTATTTCAAATGTACTGTAGAAATCTGCCACTTTTTTGGCTAAAGCATCGAATTTCTTTGCATCCTGCGGCAGCCACCACTCCTTCATCCTACCATTTCCATCATACAGCCTTCCCTGATCATCGTATCCATGCGTTATCTCATGGCCTATCACTCCGCCTATCCCTCCGTAATTGACGGCTGCATCCTTGCTTGCATCAAAGAATGGCGGCTGCAGTATGCCTGCCGGGAAAGCAAGTTCATTTCCGCTTGGATTATAATAAGCATTCACCATTGAAGGGGTCATCAGCCATTCCTTCTTATCCACCTTTTTGCCTATCCTTTTTATCTGCCTATGTATCTCGAATTTTATCGCCCTTGAAACATTGCCAAATAAGTCATTCCTTTCTATCTGCAATGAGGAGTAATCCCTGAACTTTTCAGGGTAGCCTATCTTCACGTTAAGCATTGAGAACTTCTTTAGCGCCTTCTTCCTTGTTGGAGCACTCATCCACTTTACTGCCTTCAGCCTTTCAAGGAATATGCTTTTTACGTCCTTGACAAGCTCGTCTGCCTTTTTCTTCGCCTCTTTGCTGAAATTCTGCTCTACGTAAAGCTTGCCCAAAGCCTCTCCTATTGAAAAGTCTATTAACCTTATTGCTCTTTTCCATCTTGGCTCCTGTACCTTCTTGCCCATTAGTTTTCTTCCAAAGAAATCAAAATGCTCATTTTCGGCCTTTGAATGAAGAAGACTTGCCGAATGGTTTATTATCTGCCATTTAAGGTATGCCTTCACATCGTCAACAGTGAATTTATCTTTTATTACGTTTACCTTGTCAAGAAATTCCGGCTGGCCGACAACCATGAATGGAATTGGATTGCCGCCTAAAGAAGAGTATATCCCAAATATATCTATTGCATCAAATCTTTTCTTTATCTGCTGTATGCTGAACCTGTTGTAGTTCTTTATCTCGTCCCTTAGCTCCACCGAACTGCGGCTTGCCTCTGCAAGGTAGTTCTCTATTTTAAGTATTGAATCGCAGTAACTGCCGGCGGTCTTTTCATTCTCTCCGTATAGTTTAAACATCTTAACAATGTGTCTTTTGAAGTCTTCGATTACCTTTGCATGCTCCTTCTTTAGGTAGTAATCCCTGTCCGGCAAGGAGATGCCGCCCTGTGTTATGTAAAACGAGTATATGTTGCTGTCTTTCTTGTCCTCTGCCGAAGACAGCTCAAAGAATGAGGAAATGCCCTCCTTCATCAATTCTTTTACAACGGCATTTACATCCCTGAAATCCTTTATGGAATCAACCTTCTGCATCAATGGAACTATAGGAGAGAAGCCCTTCTTTTCTATTGCCTTTGTGTCCATAAAGGAAAAGAAGAAATCTCCTACCTTTTGTTGGACTGTATTTTTTTCCTGCTTGTTGTAAGCGCATGATTCCGCTATGCCTTTCAAAATCTCGAAGTTTCTGTCTGACAGCTGTATAAAGGAATCGTACCTGCTTTCCTCCTTTGGTATTGGGGTGCTTGCACGCCATTTGCCGCACGCATAGTTGTAGAAGTCCTCAAAAGGGTCTATTGAAAGGTCCATGTAAGAGGTTGAAAAACCGATGTACTTCTCCGCTTTTTTGCTTTCTGATTTGTCCATTTAAAAGCTAAGACGGCATTGTATTTATTATTAACCTATTCAGATTACATATTTGCATAGTTCCCGCTTAGGTACTGATTAATGGCGTATGCAAAACTCCTGAGCTGCTTTGCGTTCATTTTCTCCACTTCATTGCTGTCGAAAACTACGCGTTTGCTCCTGTAGTCTGCAAATGCAACGTTTTTGTAGGAATCCCCTATCCTCTTGGAGAAAAACATGTATGCATTTGATTTTCCGCTGCTGTACTCTATTCCATTTGAGAGATAGACATTGTTCTCATCCTTGTATCTCTTACCAAAAAGATTATCTTGTTCTATGCTATCCCTTAATTGATACACTATTGCAGTCCTTACTTCTTTCCTGTTTTTGTTTTCAACAGCTACAGGAAACGAGTTCGCTTTTCTTTTCAACGGCATCCAGTTCTCTGCCGGCAAGCTGCTAAAAGCTTCCTCCACTTTTTTGTTTAAAGTACTATTGCCTTCAAGTACTTCTTCAAGACTTTCGTATTTTTCCATTTTTAACCACCTTTATGAATCGGAAGATCAATTCTATAAGCAACACGTTTGCAGCCAAGGACAAAAGGAAAAAAAGCACTCCTTGCAGAGTAAAAGACAGCTGTTTGTCTGCAGAGCTTTCCAAAAAGCTGGCTAAAACAGTGCATATGAAAAGCTCGAGGTTTACGGTCTCAAACCTCAAGTACCTGAAAAGCCCGCTTTCTTCCTTCCTTTCAGCCTTTCCCTTATCTCCAAACGATACTTCGAATTCTTCCATTTTTTAGATTTTTTTGATAACTTACAGTAAAAACAAAAAGGTTTTATTTTATAGATTAGGCAGCCCAAACGTATGAAGTTGTTTTTATGAACCCGCAAGACGTTTGGGCAGATTACCTTGTCTTGACAATGAGCTTATAGGCAGGGTGATTAAATGAGTATGTCCATGAAAGCATATCTGCGAGTAAATCCTGCTTCACTTTACACGCTGCGTTCATGCGACTTTGCATTATATGTTATGCTAGTAAATAGTATTTAAAGTTAATGATTTTCTTTCAATTGAAAAGCCCTTTTTTAAACTTCAATCCTAGGCCGTATCCTTTTCCTATTACGTTCTTGCCGTTGACGGTTTTTAATCCGCCGTAGACAAACCTGTTTGTGTGACTTAAATGTGCATCTAAATCCGCAAAGCCTATGTCATTTACTGAAAGGCTAAGATGCATGCCTGCAGCTATCCCAACCCTGCTCTCCTCCATGCAGCCAAGCATTACTCCTATGTTTTTTGACCTAGCTTCGTTTGCTATCTTGATTGCTTTTGTTATGCCTCCCATTTTCATCAACTTTATGTTAATCATTGAAACTGCATTCATGTCTATAAGCATTCGAAGGTCTTCGATGCTCTTCACTGATTCATCGGCCATTATTGGTATATTGCTTCCCTCCTTCAATCTTTTCAGTGAATTAAAATCGGGGAAATTTACTGGCTGCTCAAGAAAACCAAGATTGAATGCTTCTGCGTTTGAAAGAAAGAACTGCGCTTCCTTAAAGGTATACCCTTGGTTGGCATCCGCAACTAGCTTAACCGAATTCCCTATCTCTTTCCTTATACTCGCTACCCTTTTAATGTCAGCATCAACATCAAGGCCCACTTTCAGTTTTATGACCTTGAACCCAAGTCTTTTGTAAAGCCTTGCATGCTTTACTGAAAGCTTTTCGTTTTCTATGCCTATTGTTACTGAGATCGGTTTGCTGTTCCCCTTCCCCCCTAGCAATGAAGCCACATTTCTCTTTGAAATTTTACCGATAAGATCATACAGCGCAATGTCTATCCCTGCCTTTGCTGAACTGTCTACCTTCGAAAGTTTATCCATTTCCTGGTTTATTCCCTGTATATCGAAAGAATTCCTGCCTTTCAGTTCAGAATTTGCTTTTTCTATGAACCTTGAAACTGAATGAAAATCTTCATTGGTTACTTCTTTATCCGGCGCTGATTCTCCAATCCCTTTGAATCCTTTTGCCTTTATACTTACAAAAACTGTTTTGCTCGATTTATAATTCTCATTGGCTATCCTTAATGGCTCTTTGAGAAGCAGGTTCTCCACTTTAAATGCGATCTCTTCTATCGGAAAAGTCTGCCTTTCCTTAAGCACTTGCATGCTATTCAAATGCGCACTGTAAAGAAATAGTTTTATTACTTACGCTGCATAGAATTAAATGCTGAAGAGAGAATTCTCAAGCTACAAAGAAATGTTAAGGCAACTTGCAAAAGATTACAAGTGGCTTATCATAGCAGGCTTGGTTTTATTCCTTCCAAGCATAATAATATACGCTGCAAAGCCTACGATTCTTCCTTACTGTCCCATAAACCAGCTTTGCTCTGCTTATTCAACGCCATGGGGGGCTTTCACTTCCATTTTCATATATGACTCCTGGACAAACATCTTTGCATTTGTAATTTTCTTCATATTCCTCTGGGCTATGGAGGTATTCGCTAGGGATTATGTAAGGCCGAGAAGAGCAAACTTCGCGGCGATTTTCATGTATGTTGCGGGTATCTTAGCAGGGCTAATAGAAATAGCTCATAACCATAACATAGTTTCATTCGGCCCTTCAGGTGTTGTTTATGCTTTCATCGGCATAGTGGTTTCATTAAGCCTGATAAACATACTCCTGCCAAATTGGGAACGCGGAAAGGATGAAATAACGAAGATAGAGGACAAAACTTATTTTATAATAAACCTTATAGTTTTCTTGTTTTTCTTCGTTTGGATATTCTTTGACCCTGCCAGCTTCATATCAAAGGCTCCAAATGTAAACTATGCAGTGCACGGAATAGCATTTCTTATTGGATTTGTAGGAACGTTTGTAAGAGCGGTTATACTAAGAATAAAACATATGCCGCAGCCAAAGTATGTGCTTGGTAGATAAGGTTTAGTAATACAAAGGTAATACAAATAAAAGGCATTTTAAATAACACAATTCAATAAAAACTGTGGTAAAGAGGGGGTTAGAACAGGTTATAGATTCTATCAAAGAGGATTCAAAAGATTCTGTGATCCTTGTTGAGGGAAAAAGAGATAAGGAAGCGCTTAAAAAAGCCGGCATACCTGGATATGCAATAATCCAAGTTTCCTACAAAGATGAAAACCAAATATACAATGAGGTTATGCTTTACAATAGAAACAAAATAATAGCGCTTTACGACAACGATAGAACAGGAGAAAGAAAGATGTCAAAGCTAAAAAGCTTCCTTTATGGAATGGGTTTGAAGCTATTGGATTACAGAAGTCCTTTGAATGAAAACGGCATAACATACATAGAAGAGATAGACAACAGATTGGGCCTCTGAGCTGGATAGCTTATATATATTGCCTTTCTATACTTAGATAAAGGGTAAATATGAAGTTTTATGTTTCGATTGATTATTCGGACAGCGAAAGCAAAAAGGCCCTGCCTTCCCTGCTAAAATTCCTGAAGGAAAGAAGGGCAAAGTTCTCAGTTGAAAAAAAGGGAAACGGAAGTGGGAAAGAAGAGCTGAAAGGGTTTGACATAATAATAGCATTCGGTAGCAGCTTCAACGTACTGAGAACATTCAGAGACTTGAAAACCGATACTCCAGTACTGGGCGTTTCAATATATGAGAATGAATTCCTTCCCGAGATAACACTTGAGGATTTCAAAAGGCTTTTCGGCAGGATAAACAACGGGGAGTACAGCATAGAAAGAAGAAACCGGTTAGAAGCGTTTGTTGATGATAAACCGCTGCCACCAGTACTAAATGAATTTGTAGTGACTGCAAATAAAAGTGCATCGGTGATTTCATATTCCTTGTATATTGACAACAAGAAGATGTTCAAAGACGAAGGAGACGGAATAATAATATCTACGCCTACTGGATCTACTGGGTATTCATCTTCTTCCGGCGGGCCCATAGTGCTTAACGACGCAGATGTAATAGAATTGACGCCTTTATCTTCAATGCAGCAGAATAAACCTATGATTGCAAACGGTAATTCATTGGTGACAATAGACAACCTGAACTCAAAAAGCGGAATAGACATTGTATGTGACGGCAGATTCCGCTATCCTTTCAAAGGAAAACGTATAACAATAAGAAGGCATGAACATCCAGCGAATTTCATTACTATAAACGAAATAAAGAAAACGCCCATAGAAAAGATGAAAAGCAGAGAGTTAAGCCTGCCATTCATAGATGATGCACCTCCGTCTGCAAAGTTCATTCTGAAGCTCTTGCAGTATGAAGGACCATTGACACAGAAGGACATAATAAATCTGTCATCACTGCAGATAAGGACAGTCAGGCACGGCATCTCCTATCTGAAAAAGAAGGGCCTTATAGAAGAGAATAAAACCCTTAGGGATGCAAGGTTCAGCATCTACAGGCTCAAGAGTTGAGCTTTTCTTGTATTATAATGTTCTTCGCATCCAGTATGTCTTTTCCTATTTTAACGGGAAACGCTTCGAAGTCTTCCAAACGGCGGTATTTTTCCTGCAATGAGGAAAGCTGCCTTTCAGTGTATTCCTTTGTTTCCTTCAATGATGGAAAATCATAAACCAAATTGCCGTCTTTTATTACCGGTACAAGAAGCTGCTGATATCCTTTGTATTCATTATTGAAAGGCCTATCTATTATATCCTCAAGCATAAAGCCATTTCTTGTCCTTCGGTATATCTGCTTGTTGAAAGGTAATGTTGTTTTATCGCTGCTGCTTATCTTTATCTTTGGAACAAAAGATCCATTTTCCTCTTCCTCAACCAGCTTGTAGACTCCCCCCAAAGCAGATACTCCCCCATTCTTTGAGATTGAATTGTAGTTTGCCGCAGTATCCAATCTTGTTCCAACCCCATAAATATCTATCGGAGCATTGTTCTTTACAAAGTAGTCTATCTGGTATTCATCCAAATCACTGCTTGCTATTATCTTTGTGTTTGAAAAGCCGTTGTCATCAAGTATCCTTCTGACTTGCCTGCTTAGCTGCAGGATATCCCCTCCGTCTATCCTAACGCCCTTTAAGTCGTAGCCTTTTCTTCTCAGCTCATTTCCAACGATGCAGGCATTCTGCGCCCCTTTCAGAGTGTCATATGTGTCTATAAGGAAAACCGCGTCATTTGGAAACGATTCACTGTATTCTCTAAAGGCTTCAAGCTCACTTTCCCTCTCCTGCACAAACTTATGGGGCATTGTCCCTGAATAAGGTATGCCTAATTTCATTCCAGCAGATACCAATGCCGTTCCTGACGCTCCGCCAATGTAAGAGGCCCTTGAACTTAAAATTGCCGCGTCCCTTCCGTGTGCTCTTCTTGCGCCAAAATCTAGGAAGGCTTTGCCTTTTGCTGCGTAAGCTATCCTGGCTGCCTTGGTAGCAACCATAGTTTGAAAGTTCATAACTGAAAGGATGTAAGTTTCAAATAATTGCACGTCTATAGAATTGCCGGTTACAGTAAGGATTGGCTCATTTGGAAACACAACAGTTCCTTCAGGCACCGCATTTACCGTTCCTTTGAACTTAAAGTTCTGCAGGTAATCCAGAAAATCATCGGTTAATGAACCATTTGAGCTTTCCTTGAGCCACTCTGCTTCTTCTTTGCTTAGCTTGAAGTTTTTTATGAAATCAATAGCCTGTTCTAAGCCTGCTGCAACCATATAGCCCCCAAGATTTTCAGGTATCTTCCTGAAGTAATACACCTCTGTTATCTTATTGTTCCTCCCGTGATCAAAGTTTGCCTGGCCGCTTGTAAGCTCATAGTAGTCAAGAAACAGGGGCATTTCAGCGTCATTCATTAAAAGCGAATTCAGTTTTTCCATAACTATAAAAGGAAGAGCATTTCTTATTAAGGAATCTAAATGGGAAATTTTTGCAGCCTGTTAAATGCATGTACCATTTTTTCCTGTACTAAACCAGATTTAAAGAATCACTGATAAAGAGTTGAAAAGGAGGTAATATGGAAAAGGCTTTACTGCTAGTGGATTTGATAAAGGGCTTCGGCCAGGAAGGATATGACAAAAATATGTACTGCAAAAACGTAGAGGGCATAAAGAAAAACCTTCAGCAGCTCATTGAGTATGCAAATAAAAACAATATACCTATAATATATTGCTGCGACGCGCATGAAAGCAATGATCCGGAGCTGAAAAGAAACGGCGGACCTTGGGAAGAGCACTGCATGAAAGGCACAGAAAGCAGTGACATAGTAGATTGGCTTCCTTCTAAAGATATGGTGAAATTAATGGATGCAGATGCAAACAAGGATATAATTAACAAGGAAGGACACAACAATACCTTTAGAATTGACAAGAGAACCTACAGCGGGTTCTACAATACTATACTTGATGATCTATTAAAACATAATAACATAAAAGAGGTTTACATTGCAGGATTGGTAACAAGCGTATGCGTGCAGCATACTGCTGCCGATGCATTCTTCAGAGGCTACAAAATAAACCTTGTCGAAAACGGCTGTGCCGACATAAGCAATGAAAAGCATGAAAATGCCATGGAATACATGAAAAACAACTATTCCGCTAAGATAATGAAGATGGACAAAAAATGGCTGAAGTGACTGTTCTTACAAATATGGAAATGCCAAGCGAGTTAAGGATAAACGAAAAGAAAGCGGTGGACTACACAGTTAAATGGGTAAAGGATTACTTTAAACCGCTTAAAACCAAAAAAGCTGTGATTGGGTTATCGGGCGGAAGCGATTCTACATTTACGGCATACATCTGCAGTCTAGCGCTTGGGAAAGAAAACGTTTTTGGTGTAGTAATGCCTTCCGATTCAAATCCAAGAGAGGATGAAAATGATGCTTATGCAGTTGCAAAGGCGCTTGGGGTAAAGGCAAAGACGATAGATATCTCACCAATAATGAAAGCCATAGAAAGGGAAAATCCTGAATTAAGGGAAGAAAAAAACCGGATTGCAATGGCAAACATAAAGGCAAGGCTAAGAATGCTGCTTTTATACAAGGAAGCAAATGAAACAAACGCTTTGGTTGCGGGAACTGATGACAGAAGCGAACATTGCTTAGGGTATTACACAAAGTATGGAGACGGAGGGGTTGACATAAACGTGCCAGAGCACCTGTATAAAATGCAGCTAAGACAGATATTGCTTTGGATAGGAAATAGCAAAAGAATGGAAATATTCGCAAAAATAGCGGAGAAAGTCCCTTCTCCTAGACTATGGAAAGGACAGACGGCAGAAAATGAGCTTGATCTGCATTACCAAGAGATAGACAGGATACTTTATTCAATGAATGAAAAGGAGATAAGGACAGCTGAAAGAATAGCAAAGGAAACCGGATTAAAAAAGGAAAAGATAATTAAAGTCATGGAAATGATGCAAAGGAATGCGCACAAGAACATGCTGCCGCCCGCCCCGCCCGTAAAGATATTTTAATTAAAAGAGGCATTAATTGAAATGAAAATAAAGATAATCTCAAAGAAGAATTACCCAGAACTAAAAAAACTATACAATAGATTTGATATTTCTGAGGATGCTGAAGTATGCCTTGCTGTCGGTGGTGATGGTACTTTCATAAAGGCAGCAAATGAGTTTGATGGGCCCATCCTGCCGGTAAGAAGCGATGAAAAGAACAGTACTGGGTACTATGCAGATGTTGGCCTTAAGGATGTCGACTTTATAATCAAAAGTCTGCTGTCCAAAAACTATAAAGTGGAAGAGCTTGGAAGGAAAATAGAGGTCGATTATGAGAAAAGCAAGTATTACGGAGTAAATGAAATTCTGCTAAAAGACATACAGGAAGAGGTTTACTTTAAACTTTATTATGATGAAAAGGGAAAAAGAAACAGGCTTTATGAATACACTTTAAGCGGGGACGGCTTTCTGGTAACCAGTGCAATAGGTTCTACAGCATACAACAGAACTGCCGGTGGTCCAATAATACTAGATAAAAGCGTGCTGTGCCTTACTTTCCTGTCAATAGAGAACCCGCTTACCAATTCCGTTATACTGAGAAAGGACGAAAAGCTGCACGTTGAGATAGAGAAAGGAAGAGGAGTGCTCAGCTATGACGGCATAGTTATAAGCGACCTTAATCCCGGCAAATCCTTCGACATCAAGCTTTCAAACAAAAAAGTAAAGGTTTTGAAGCTGAAAAACAATTATGAGGAGTTCTCTGAGAAGCTGTCAAGGATAATAAAAAGCAAGATGAATTAACTGCTAAAAAAAGATATTTAAGTTATGGC
>JAKACB010000050.1 GCA_021796445.1 Nanobdellota archaeon | reverse complement strand
TGATGGGAATACTCCCGTCATCAAATCCGGCTTATTCTGCAGGTATGCTTGTTGTGTGATTATTCTGCCAACATGGTCTCTGCTACTTACTCCAAAGACCGAATCGGCCCCAACCTCCTTAATATATGAATTTAGATTATTGATATCATCTAGCGTATTTTGGGATTTCTTATCCAATACAACTTCATCAACTATTTTCTCTAGATTATTGTACCTTTTTTTCAAGAAATCCTGCATAACATCTGCTCCCCTTCTGCCGGTCTCTTTGGAAATGGTCCCTCCTGAAATATACATATCTACGTCTATGTCGTGTTTCTTGAGGAATTTAGCAATATCCATCGCACCATCAAACCTGTCAGAAACCACCTGCTCCCACGGATTGTTTCCTGGAACTATATTTTCACTGTAACCAAACACGCTAACAATAGTTTTTCCCATAATTACCTAACTACTTATTAATAGTCAAATTGTGAAATTAACTTATATAAATACTTTTCAGACTTTAATTCAACATATTTTAATTTCTTAAGAGGTTCTATTAAATCGCTACTTTTATCGATTTAAGTTCCTTTATTCTGTAACTAATTGACAATAACATTTTTTCTAGAAGTTATTAATGTAAAACCACTCCCTGGATGGCTTAAAACCTAATTCTTTGTAAAATTTCTGTGCGCCTTTCATTTCCTCACCAGTCGTTACAACTACAACTATTACACGTCCTTTTAGGTATTTCAAGGCCTTTTTCACAAGAATCCTGCCAATGCCCTGTCGTCTATAAGCAGTGTCAACGTATAATTCTTCGATTATACCAATGCCTTTATTTTTGATATGCTCATAATAAACAATCCATATAAACCCTGCAATATCTTTACCTTTCTTTGCGATTAAGACTTTGCTGCCTGAATTAAAATAGGAGGGATCGGCAGTAGATTTAAAGAAACCTTGTTTTTCATCTCCTTTGTATAGTTTTCTGTACAATTCAGTAATACCCTTTGTATCCTTCTTATTTGCTGTTTTTATCTCCAGTTTCACAAACTCATAAGGAAGTTTTATAATTTAAATATTTCAAGGTTTTATTTGCCTTTTTTGTTTACTTTGCTTAGGTGTCCGGTATTTTACCTAATTTCAGTGTTAGACAAAATGAAAGGCTTAAATAGCTCTTATAATCTACTTTAATTATGATAAAAAGAACACTGCAAATTATATTGTCAAAACTTGCAGACGATCAGTTACTGGAACCGGCAAATTACGAAAAGGGAGATTATCTAAGTAAGGAGGATATAGATAAGGGTTATTCAATAGCTTCATCGGTTTTTGGCAGTAGTAATCTGCTTTTAATAGGTGGAGCGGCATTACAGAATTATTATCCTTTACATAAATCTAAAGACATAGATATTATAGTCAATGGAGAGGTTGAAGCAAAGAAGAATTTATTGTACGATAAAGGCTTTAAAGGCATTAAAAATGAAGGCCCGAAACCATTATTTGACGCAAATATATACTCTTCTTATTTAGATTTGGGAGAGAAAAAGATAAGGGTGGAGTTTTACTCAAGCAAAGGCCTGCTTGATAGCGATGAAAGCTTTGATAACCTTAAGAAAAAAGCGCTTTACAGGGAATACAATGGAGAAAAAATTTATTTTGTTGATCCTGTAAATCTTTGCAAGCTAAAATACAATGCTTGGAGGAACAGGCTGGTGAATGGCAGAGCAGACAAGGATATAATAGACCTAAAAAAAGCAGATCTTTTGGGTTACGTTGATAAAAACAATCAATACTACCAAAAGATAGCCAAGGCTTATCATCAAGGTATAACAGGCAGATTTAAATCTGTTTTAAGCGATGCGGTGCATGTATTACACCAGGAATACTTAAAAAGACACAATTCTTAAACTTTCCGGCGGTTATAAATTTTTGTTATAATCTGAAATTATTGGATTAAGCCTCTTAAACTTAAGACTTGAAAAAATTTAAAAAACAGCATTTTTTGTGTTCTTTAATCTCTTTCGTTAGCGAAAAATAAATGCTTAAAAATATTCATCTGCCAGTATTTACTGTTCTTTCTATCTCCTTCTCAATGTAATTATCTTTTTCTAGGGGTTTTAAACCTTCAAGTTTTCTAAGTAAGTTAAGCCTTTCAAGTGCCTTCTTTTCCAAAGAAGAATGTATCTTTTTGTGTTTTCTTTTGCGGTAGTTCTTGCTGTGCTCTAAAAGATCTTTTCTTTCTATATGCAGTAGTTCATGCATTATAATGCTTGTAACAACCTCTTTTCTCAGATTTTCATCGTTTATCCTTGCTAAATTTTCATTTATCCTTATATAAAACTCGTTGTTTTTTATCCTGCGGTTTATCCTTACGCTTTCTTTTCCAAAAAATCCTGCTGTTTTCCGCTTTCTTATGGTTTCTATCTCAGCGTTTACTCTGCCAGCTATCCCCTTTGGAAGTGAACCATACCCGATATTTATGTAAGTTCCCCTGAAAGGCTTGAAAACCTTTAAACATTCATTTAATAGCTCCTTGCATTCTATGTTGCCGCTTATTTCCATGTACTTCTTTATTAGACAACTTTAATATTTATTTCAGCATACGACTTTTTTAAAATATTTTATTAAATAGTTTATTACTTAAAGTACAGGTCACCTCTGTCCTTTCCTGCCTGGCCATAGTACCTGAATGTAAAATCAAGGTTTTTGTTTCCTATATTTTTACCGTGTATATTCAATTTTTTCCAAGTTTTTACAACTTCTTTTACGGTTTTTCCTTCTATCTCTAAGATTGGTTTTATTAATGGCCAGTAAACTATATCTATCTCTACGTTTTTATAAAGCCATTTTTCAACTTTATTTTCCTGGTATGTCGGCTTTATCTTAAGCGCCTTTTCGAATATTTTGGCAGATTTCCTGAAATCTCCAGCTTCTGTTTCTATTTCTTCAGTATTTCTTAGGCCATTTCCCTTTCTGTATTTATATGTGATTGTAGTTCTTTTACCGTCTGCCCTTACCCTTATAAATTCGTCTATCTCCTTTATCTTAGTTAAAGAAAATACATATCTCCTGTAAAAGAATTTTCCGGCCTTTTTAGCGCCAATTTTTAATAGTTTATCTCTTACTTCCCTTTCGTTTATGTCGATTATCTTAGTCTCTATTTCCCTCATATTTTAATAATTCATTAGAGGTATTTATTAACTAAGTTATGCCTTTGGATTCGATAAAATTATAAATATAGATTCTTTTGGAAACAGGGCTAGAGACTTGCACCTTAAGAATTCCTTATGCGCATTGCTTGCATACTTTAATGGAGATTTTTGCCTTGCCTTTTCCTTTTCTGTTATCCCTTCTTTCAGTTTTACAAATTCAAAAATGGACCAAAGTAATCTGTCAAAACACCTTATTTTTTCGTATTCTCCCAGCTCAGCTAAACTTTCTTTTCCGGAGTGTTTTAGGTACTCTAAAAGGAAAAGCTTTCTTTTTCGGCCGTTTAGATTTAATCTTTCCAATGCAGTAGCGATTTCAAACTGCGGCTCAGAAAGCCTGACGCTTTCCCAGTCTATGAGTTTCAGGCCGTTTTCAGTCCGCAGTAGATTATCCTTGCTTATATCTCCATGTATTACAGACAATTTTTGCCTTTTCAGCCTTATGCGTTCTATCTTTTGATACGCTTCCATTAAATCTGCTTTGAAATGCCTGTTTACATATTTAAAACCGGTATCAGTTATCCTGTCAACTCTTTTTTTAATGTATTCTTTGTTATAGTCTTTAACCGGTTCACTTCTTAATCCAGTTACATAGTGTATATTATGCAGCTCTGCAAGAAGAAGGGCAAGCGATTTTAAGTCTTTTTCAGTCATTCTTGTTACTGGTTTACCGGGAACATAATCGGATATGACAAAGGGTTTACTTAGAATTTTGCAGAAGGCGTCTTTGTAATAGATCTTTGGAGCGATACCCAGTTTTTCTATGCTTTTTATTCCGTTAAATTCTATGTTTATACGGGCTGTTCCCCAACTGTTTTTGCCTCTGTCGTCTTTTCTTACTGAAGTTAGTCTCAGCAGGAATTTCCTGCCATTTATTGTAAGAAGATAATTGTAATGCGTTTCTCCAGATTTTATTGCCTTCACACTTTGTATCCTGATTGGTCCGCTTAAGCCCAGTTGTCTGCTTTTTATTCCGTTAACTGCCTTTTTTATACGAAAAATACTTTCAGCCATATATGATAAGATTAATTATCATAAGCTTAATAACATATTTAAAAGGCATAGTAAATTAAAATTTCTGTAGACCTATCAGCTTTTCCGCATTTTCATGAAGTATATCCTCCTTTTCCGGTTCAGATATCCCTGCTTTTTTTATCTTAAGCAGTTCTATCTCCTGGTCAGAGAAGGGATAATCCGAGCCGAATATTATTT
>JAKACB010000013.1 GCA_021796445.1 Nanobdellota archaeon | reverse complement strand
ATAATAAAAAAGCAAATAGCATAAAAGAAAACTTAAAAAGCTTTAAAAACATTAGGTTTCTTTATATCTAAATCATATGGAGAAAGAAAATGTAGAAAAGGCACTAACAGATGTGCTTAAAGAAATTGATGAGAAGAAGAGAAAGTTTAAGCAGTCAATAGACTTTATAATGGTGCTTAGGCCTAGAAAAAACAAGTCAGAAACGCCATTGGACTCAGTACTATCCCTTCCAAACAATGTAAAAGAATTGAAAACCTGCGCTTTTGTTGACAAGGACCTTACAACAAAGGCAAACGGAGTTTTCTCAAAAACAATACTTAAAGATGATTTTCAGACTTTTGATAAAAAAGCAATAAGAAAACTTATAAAAGAAAATGATTACTTTTTTGCAGAAGCATCTATAATGGCCCCAATGGCTGCTAAATTTGGTAAACAGCTTACAGCAGCTAATAAGATGCCAAATCCAAAGACAAATACTATTATTACCCCAGATATGGATTTAAAAGCTCAGGCAAAAAAAATTGAAAATTTAGTAAAAATAAACACCAAAAAAAGTAACGCTGTAAGCATTAAAGTAGGAGATCAAGATTCAAAAAAGGAAAACATTGTTGACAATGTAATGTCAATATACTCCTTTATAAAAACAAACCTTTTAAATGGTGATGCAAGCATAAAACACATGTATCTAAAACCTACAATGGGTAAAAAGGTAACAATATGAAAAAATCAAGAGGATCCCTGCAAAAAGAGAAGATGGCTGAAGAGCTAAACAAAAAGATAAAGGGGTACAAAACAATTGGTATTGTAGAAATAGCTGGCTATCCTTCTGAAAGCTTTGAAAGAATAAAAAAAGTCTTTAGAGGAAAAGCAGATTTTGTGTACGCAAATAAAGTAGTTATATTTAATGCAATAAATAAAGCTGGAATCAAACTTTCCGAAAAAGTTGAGGAAGTTAAAATGCCGGTTCTATTGCTTTCTAATGAAGACCCATTTGAGCTAGCAAAAGAAGCAATGGAGAATACCACTTTTACAAAACTTAAATCGGGAGAGATATCACAAATGGATATCGTATTGCCAAGCGGGCCTACTCCATTTCCACCAGGACCAATGCTTTCCCAGTTTTCTTCAATAGGAGTTAAAACAAAAAATGAGAGCGGAAAGATAAGTATAGTATCAGATACAACCATAGTAAAGAAAGGAGAGAAAGTAAACGAAAAGATAGCAAGTATACTTTCTAGTATGGACATAAGACCCAAGGAATTAGTCCTTTCAATGGCATATGCTTACGACGGTAAATACATTTTTGGAAAGGACCTTTTATACACAAAGAAAGAAACTTATGTAAATGATATCTCAAAGATATTTAATGCTGCACTTAAAATATCGACTGATAAAGGAATAATCAACAAATATTCGATAAAACCTATGATTAAAAAGATTTATATAGGAGTAAGATTTTTATCTGTAAATAGAAATATAGTCTCAAGTTCGAATGCAAGAGACATATTAGCAAAGGTTATAAATGGAGCCGATGCACTAAATAAAGTAATAGGAGGCAAATAAAATATGGAGTATGTATACGCTGCAATGTTATTGAATAGCTTAGGTAAGGAGATTACAGAGGATTCTCTTAAGAGTGTAATTTCAGCTACTGGTGCACAACCAGATGAAGCGCAGATCAAAGTAGTTGTTTCTGCATTAAAAGGAGTTGACATTAACAAAGTAATAGAAGAGGCCCAAACTGCACAAGTTGCACAGGCTCCAGCTGCACAAGCAAGCAAGGAGACCAAGAAAGAAGAACCACACAAAGATGAAGGTAAAAGTGCAGAAGAAGCGGCCGCTGGTTTAAGTAGTCTTTTCGGCTGAAACCTTAAATGTAGAAGATAAATAGATAGAGATTTACAAGATATTATGGTAGTACTTATTACCAATGATGATGGTTACAAGACAGAAGGACTGCATACTTTATATAGAGCGGCTAAAAAAGTTTTTGGATCTGAAGTAATGGTCGTTTCTCCAGATAAACTACAAAGTTCAAGCGGGATGAGCTTTACATTTCACAAACCACTAAGAGTAGAAAAAATAAATTACAAAGGTATGCCATGTTATACTGTTTCAGGAACACCTGCTGACTGTGTTTTTATGTCAATTTATCACCTATTCAAAAACAAGGTATCTATGGTTTTATCAGGAATAAATGAGGGTATGAATGCAGGACTGGAAACGGTTTATTCGTCTGGAACTATCTCTGCGGCAATGTTCGCTGCGATATCAGAGGTACCGAGTATAGCTTTTTCAAAAAACTTGTCCGTGGACATGAAACAGGAAGATATAGACAAAAGTATGAAGAGCTCATATGAAAGCGTAGTAAAAATCCTTGAAAACATAAAAACTAAAAAATTTCCCAGGAATATAGATATGATAAATATAAACTTGCCCCTTAAAATAAACAAAAAAACAGAAATCAAAATTGTAAAAACAGATAAAAGAGTATTTGATGACATAGTGATAAAGAAGAAAGACCCTAACGGAAAGGATTATTACTGGCTTTATGGCACCTTAAGAAAAGACTTGGACAAGGATGCCGATCTTTATAATTTATTTAATCAGAAAATAACGGTCACACCTATAAAATTATCAACAACCGAGGAACTGCACATTAAAACATTAAAAGATATATTTCATAACCAATAGTTTATTATTATAGAAAAAAGTAATTAAATCTGTTATGTTGAGAAATAGACCGATTATACTTATAGCTGGATTGGTAATAGTAGCTGTACTGGTATACTTTTTATTTTTTTATAATGCTGGGAAAGTTGCCGTAAACAGCAATCAAAACTCTGTAAATATAGTTTATAATAACTGCACTAATTGCAGCAATAGCGCTATGAATACAATATATAATCTGTTTAAATCCGACAAGTACACCTTGAACCCAAAAAACCTGTCTTTTGACAGCTCTGAAGGAAGTAGTCTCATATCAAACTATTCTGTAACCGCTCTCCCAACTGTTATAATAAATGAATCTAATAATTCAGCAAGTATACTTGACAGCTTAGTATACCTGAATATGTTTAATGTTGTAGGAAACAAATTTGTCCTCAATACTCCTTTCTTGTCAGGGCTTACAAAAGGCATGACTTACTTTGATTTAATTCAGAATAAAGAGATAACCGCATTTGATATATTTAACCAGTCATCGATATATCAAAATATAAATGAAAGTATGCTTAACCCTTCAGAGATACTTTATTTGTTTAATGGTACTAAATATACTGCAAACAATAAAACCCTAATAAGTTTTATTTACAGCAACTCAAGTTTCAGCGCCGTCCAGAGTATGATATTATACAAGGCATTAAATGCATTTGGGAACTTCAGTAACTTAACAGTATTAACCTCACCTTCTATTTCTTTTTCAACTGGCGAGACGTTAGGTAAAACGCAGTTCTACACATTAAATGGAAACAACTACAAAAGCAAATACTTTTCCATGGAATCGACTAACATAGAAAACTTAAGTTCAAGTCCTTACGTAAAAACACTTGAGAAGCAGTTATTCGAATTTGACCAGAACTCTGCTTATCAGTTATTTGACAACCTTGGGAACTTTATGCCATTTATAGACATAGGCGGAAGATACGTTGAGGTTTCTTCAATGCTAAACCCAAGAGTATTCGCTGGGAAAGATATCAGTCAGATAAATGCACTTATAAAAACGAATCAAACCGTAGGAATTGCATTCAATGACAGCGTTTACTTTGTCCAGACGTTACTATGCAGTTATGTTGGATACAACGAAGGCGTTTGCAACTCCACACCGATTAAAAATGACCTGGCAAAGATAAACTCACTTATTTAATCCCTTTACCAACTCTTCTATAATTGATTTATAATCGTCTGATTTCATTATCCCTGAAGCTACTAAAAGTCCATCGCTTCCAAGCTCAACGCTTTTTTCTGCATCTTCTTTCCCTTTTATGCCTGCGCCTATCAATGCAAGTGAATTAGAATTGCTTTTTATAATAGAGCAAAATTCCTTTACTATTTCAGGCTTTGAATTTGAAACAGATATGTTACCTCCTATTAATTCAGGAGGTTCGTATGCTATCCCAGTAGGTTTCATCTTTAAAACTTCTCTTGCCTCATCCAAATTCTGTACACATACATAAGTCTCTAAACCAAAATTCATACACTTATCAACTGCAACTTTTATAGCAGCATAATCTAATTTTCCATCCTTTGTGTTAGGATACCTATTCTCAGAATGATTCAGCAGAGCGCCTGCAACTGCAGCTTGTTTTAACTCAAACGAGGTTACGTGACCAGTATGTGCACCTGGATCCACATCATCTACTCCCTGTGCTATAGTTTTAGCAAATTTAACAGTTTCTTTGAGAATAGTAAATGGAGGTGAGACTACAATACTCACACCTGAACTTTTAGAAAGTTCTCCCGAGTATTTCGCTATTTCTATGCCTTTTGTAAAAGCTTCTTCATACGCTTTATAATTTATTATTAGAGTTTTCATATTCATCAATAAAATAACAACCTCTTACTACATAAAACTTCCCTCTAGCTATTTCTATTTTTATTTTTCTTCTTATTTTTTTGTCATTTACTACCTTGTAAACGCTGTCTTTGATAAATTTCCAGGAATTGGCAAAACTGCCTCCAATTATAATTGCTTCCGGGTCCAAGATTAATATCATAGAAGAAAGATAAAAACCAAACATTCTGCCAATTTCATCAAAGGCCTTTAAAGCTTTTTTATCTCCTCCTTCCGCAAGTTTTTGAAGGCCGAAGCCGTCTATTCCATAAAGCTGTTCTATACTTTTGCCGCCTATAGCACTTTCTATATCTTCTCCAGTATTGTAATCATAAACAATATGGCCAGACTCTGCAGCCAGCCCCCCTCCTTTATATATTTTTTTAGAGTATATTATTGAACTGCCTATACCAGTTCCCCACACTACTACAAGAGCACTTTTATATTTTTTTAGATCTCCAGCGTACAAATGATATGCACCAAAACAGTTCCCATCATTTTCAATTGTGACTTTGCTTGAGAATCCTTTCATAAACTTCATAAAATTAAAACCTAATATAGGCAGGTTTGGAGAGAATATTATTTTACCGGTATTATCTATACGTCCTGCAATCGAAACATTTATTATGTTATTAGAAAACTGCAGATAATCAGTTATATTGTAGGTCAAAACTTCTAAGAACAGATCTTTAGATTTTGGAGTGTCTATCCTTTTGCTTTTAATTATATCTCCATCCCGATTAATTATGGCAAATATAATCTTTGTGCCACCTATATCTATGCATAATTTGCCCTTTCCCATTAATCTTTTAAGGTATTTTTTATTTCTTTTATTCTCTCGACAGGATTGTCACTTTGCCAGATATTCCTACCTATAGCGATACCACTAAATCCTGCATTTATTGCCTTCTTAACATGCTGCTCAATGTTTTCTGTATCTAGTTTCTTACCTCCTGCAAGAAAAACTTTTGTTTTATCAGCAGATTTAACTACCCATTCTAATTTGGAATCGTCATCTGGATACTTTAGTTTAACTATATCTGCACCCATTTCAAAGGCAGCTCTTGCGGCATAAGAAACAATTTCTAACGATTCGTCATCTTTTATGTTTTTACCTCTCGGATAAGACCACATTATTACAGGTAAACCTAAAGAATGAGCTTCTTCCTCTATCTTTCCAAATTCTCTAACCATGAATTTCTCGTATTTACTTCCCCAGTATACAGTGTAACCGACAGCAGCAGCACCAAGCTTTACTGCCTCTGAAACGCTTGTGTTTTGAGTGGAAAAAGGCTCTCCTTCATATAATCTTGTTTTTCCGTTTAATTTCAGTATTAAAGGTATGTTAATTTCTTTCTTATTGTAGTAATGCCTTGCACTCCCTTTAAGCAGGATAAGTGCATCAACTTCAGCCTTTTTTGCTAGGTCTATTATGTATTTAGGCGAGACATTTAAGTCATTAAAGTCTGTTGGCCCATGTTCTAGCCCATGGTCATAAGCCAAAAATACTCCTTTCAAAGGTAATTTTTCCATATTAAAGATAAACATTCATAGATTATATAGATAACTTGCTTTTTGCAATTCTAAGTTTACTGACATCAGATGGGTAATTGCCGATTATCCCCTCTTTTGCACCGTATTTCTGTATAACATTGCTCGCATTAAAACTGCCTGCTGTTATTGCCTGCTCTATGTCCTTTCCATCATCTACAGCATTTACAAATGCTGACAAAAATGCATCGCCAGCACCTATAAAATTTATCTGCTTGGTCTTAAAAGTGTTAGCGATATAAAGATTATTTTTTGACGAAACTAAAGATCCTTTTTCACCTTTTGTTATTATTGCAATGTCATTAACATACTCTGACAATTTAGATATGTTGTTTACATCATTTGAATAACCTACAAATTTCTTTGCTTCGTCGTCATTCATGCTGATTATATCCACATATTTTAGCACAGGTATCATTTTCTTTAGCTTCAAGTTTAATTCTACCGAGCCAGGATTTAGAACAGTTCTCATGTCATTTTCTTTCGCAAATTTTAAAATCTCTATCAGGAGCTCTGTTTTTTTAGACGGCATGGGGCCCACATAAAGCCACTTGGACTTAAAATCAAATCTTATATCCTCCAAAGAAAGAGTGCTTTCTATTCCCCGATGTATTAAAAGAACCATGTCCCCACTTGATGAGACTATAATGTTTGAAAATGGTGTTTCTCCCTTTGATATCTTTATAAGCTCTGTGCTTATTTTGCGCTTGTTTAAATCATCCAGTACAAATTGGCCGTATTCATCCGTACCTATTTTGGAAACCACTGCACATTTCTTTCCAAATGCAGAGAACGTTGCCGCAGCATTTGTAGCACTACCACCGCTGAATTCCAGCACTTTATTCACATCTATTTTCTTGTCTGTAGGGATCTCAAGAAAATGCTTATTCACTCCCGGTTTTAACACAACCTTGTCCAAAAAAAGAAAAGTGTCTTTCGTTGCCGATCCCAAAGTAACAAAATCAAACATACTTTAGTAAGGATTTCAAAGCATAAAAATTTATCAATTATATTTTACTGCGACTTTTTTAAGCTATCCTGCATGCTCTGCAGTTTATTGGTTAATTCGTCTATTGATTTAGAGGAGGATTTCAGCCTAAAATCTATTATCTCAGATTTGTCTTTAAGGTCCTTAAGTATCTCATTCTTATCTTTTTTTATCAGTATCTGCCCTGATAATTGGAACAAATCCATCCCATCTTTGGTTTTTTCAACCTCTTCTATTGTTCTTTTAAGCTCATTATATTGCAGTTGCATTGTCTGCTTCTGTGTGGTCTCAACCTGCAAACGCTGTCTAAGTTCCTCAAATTCTTCTTCATTCATATTTATTTACTGTCTCCAACATCTTTATTGACTGCATTATACTATTATTTACAGCAAGTAATATATTAAAATCATTTGCTTTTATACTTATATTTATTCCATCTGCTAACATTTTTATCTTTGTTTTTACCCTCTTATCGGAAGTTTCATTGTAGGATAAAGCCGTAAATAGATTATTTAAGAAATTTTTATCGGGTTTTAGTTTTATGGTAACACTGTACAGATTACCTTGCTTTAACATTGTGTCCGCCTTCTGGTTTCTTCTTTATTAAAATTCTTCCACCGCAATAAGTGCACCTAACTACATCACCTATCTCAGAAGAGTCTATAGTTGCACCACAATTAAAACACTTATATTTTGACATTTTATATCACCTTTGAACTTAAACTGTAAGCATTATCAGCAATTACAAGGCCGCAATGCTTGCATTTCCATATGCCTGCAGACTTCCTTCTTATAGAAAGTTTCTTACATCTTGGACAAGGATATTTTTCGGATCTAAGCTGCTTGATAGCATCAATCCTTTTTCTAACTCCTACACCGTATTTTGCTGTTCTCATATCTCATCCTTTATTACTTTTTTATATTTAAAGCTTAGTTTATTATATTATAATGGTATAAAACCAAATATAAGGCAATTATGAAAATAAATATGTTTAAATCGATGATTTTGGTGATTGTTATATTGCTGTTTTTGTCGATGGTTGGCAAATCTGCGGCAATGCCTTATTCCCAGGTAGAGATATACAGCAATGTTACTCAAACCTCCAATTTTTATTCTTATTCTACAGTAAACTACACATTAACATTATACAATTCTTCAAGTTCAAACTTTAATTTAAGTCTGCCTTCAAACATAAAAAACCTAACGAGTTTAAATAATTTAAAAGTATATCCTTCAACAGACTGCCATACTTTCTCAGTATTAAATAGCTGCATATTAGTAGAGGTGGAAAATGTAAAAAACGGTGTGCCTATAACCCTACATTATGATTACTATCAAAATTACAGTTCTGTGAATGGTTCGTTCAATTCAACAATATATTTTCTACCGTCGAGTTTTACTCGCTCTTTGACAGTAAAGATGCTCCTGCCGAGCAAAGCGTACATACCAACTGGTGCTTATGATGTTCCAACTTCTATAATAACACCTATCGGCAATCATTTTCAGGTCTCTTGGAGTTTAATAAACCAGAGTTATCCAAATATTACTGGTTATTACATCGACCTGCCTTTTGAGATAGAATATAACTTAAAATTAGTAAGTAAAAAACCTTCAAACACAAATTATTATTTAGATTATATTATTCCCATAATAATATTTTACGTAGTTATAATGGGCTGGTACTTTTACCATAAAAAACCCAAAAAAAGTCCTTTGAAAAAAACAAAGAAAAGAGAAAATAAAAAATTTGCTATAAATTTATTGAACCATGACGAGAAACTAGTTCTCTCTGCAGTGGATAGAAAAGGTTTTACATATCAAGCAGACATAATAAAAAAGACTGGCTTTTCTAAGATAAAAGTAAGCAAGATTTTATCAAAGTTAACAAACTATAAGCTATTAAAGATAAAACAGGAAGGAAGAGTGAATAAAGTAAAAAGGCTTTGATTATGTTCAACAAAATGAAAGGATACCGTGCTGAAAGAAACGTAAAGCTTAGTTTTATAAAAAGAGGGTGGAAAGTAGTAAGAGCAGGCGGCAGCTTGGGTGAATACGATATAATAGCATTCAAAAATGGAAAGTGCATCTTCTTACAGATAAAATCTACAAATAAGCGCAAATTTTATTATTATGGTTACATGGAAAAGGATTATGCTGGATTTCCTTTTAAGCTTGTTGTACATTTCAGAAGGGGAAGGACAGTAGTGGTTGCTCCGCAAAAGATTGTTTCAGAAAATGACGGAGAAGATATAGACTCTTTTATTGAAAAATATGGCAGTTAACTGTTTCCAATAGTTTCTAGTAAATACTTTAATACAATTATTATTAGAAAAGAGTATGAGTTTTTTTATTAGAAGGCAGTTTTTGCATACTCGGACTCAAAAACTGCTTTTATTTTTTTAACCAAAAACAGCTTTTATTCCAACTACAACTATAACTAAAATTATACCCAGTATTATCACGGTTCTTGGCTTGATTGTTATTTTGCTTTTATAATCTGAGTAATACTGCACTAATCCTCCAAAGGAAGAAGGCATTCTTGTCTGTGCTTTTTTATTTAACATATTCTTATAACCTATTCATTATTCTTATTAAACTTTTCTATGTGGACTATCCTGCTTAAGTCAACCTTTGGCGAAATTCTTTTTATTTCTACGTCGTCTCTTATGTAGCCTATTGGGATAATTCCTCTAACTTTATATTTCTCTGGTATACCTAGAAGGTTTTTTATCTCATCTTGTTGCAAAGTTGCTATCCATGCGCTCCCTAAATCATAGCTA
This sequence comes from Nanobdellota archaeon, assembly GCA_021796445.1. The sequence goes on along the minus strand of JAKACB010000013.1, from coordinate 12,849 downwards.
CTTGCCATCAACAATATATTCTCTATTGCCAGTGCAGCGTTTTCCACGCAGAATGTTTCGCTATCTTCTTGATCAAAGACTGCATCCATTTTTGACTTATCACAGATAACTACAACCATGAATGGTGCAGAGTCTATGTGAGGAGTAAGTGAAATCCTGCTTATTTCCTTTTTTGTGTTTGGATTTGTTACTATTATAAATTCATACTCTCTAATGCCACCCGCGGTTGGAGACTTTACAGCTGCATCTATCAATTTTAGTACTACTTCTTCATTGACTTCCTTATCTATAAAAGAGTATACTGTCCTTCTCTTCGTTATTGCATCGTACACATCCATAAGTTTCTAAGCAATTATATGATATATAAATATTACAATGATTTTATTTGTAATAAACTAAGCATTGAATTACTTGCAGTATACTCTAAAGAAAACCCTTAGCTACAAATTAAGAATAGTTTTCTATTACTTCTGCCAGTATTTTGGCCTTTCCACCTGTTGGTTTAGCTAGAACTTCATTGCATACTAAACACTTGACTTCGGTTGAAGCTTTGGTAAATATGACCTGCTCATTTTTGCACTTATTGCACCTGACCTTTGAAAATTTGCCTTCTGAAGGCCTGAATATAATTTCTTCCATTTTATTTTATCTCCAATTTCTTTGCTTTCTTACCCCTCTTCTGGGTAGTCATTTTACCGCATTTTGTACATTTATATCTTAAGTCTATTCTTTTTGACTGCTTAATACCAAGTCTTTTTGCATGCTCAAACATTGGGTAAGGTGTGGAACCGTAACCATGCTCAAGATTCCATCCTTTCCTACGGCTACCTGCGGTCAAAGTTCCCCTCTGTCCGCCCTTAACTTGGACCACCTTTTGAAGAGTATGCTCTTTGCAGAATTTACAATATCTTCTGACTTGACTTGGCAATTTCATTTAGTTTCAATAAATAGCTTAGTATTTAACTTTTTCTATATCCAAAATTACTATAATTTTAAATTTATATGGTGTTTGATTAGACTATGAAGAAACTAAGCTTATTGATTGTTTTGGCAATATTTTTATTTTCAATTTCTATTGCCCATGCTTCAAAAGGAGTAAACCTGAATTTTCAAGAGATACCTCTGCAAAGTCAAACTTGCTCATATCTGTCGCCACAAAATATAAGAACAGCTTATGATATTCTCCCATTGTATAATGATGGCGTAAATGGTAGTGGGCAGTCAGTTGCAATAGTTGTAGCATACGGTGATAAAAATATACAACAGGATGTAAATACATTTGATTCTCAGTACGGTTTAAGTCCGCTTAAAAATGGCTCTAATCTGATAGTTGAACAGCCTTTTGGAAGCCCGAGCTCTGATCCGCAGAATTGGACTTATGAGACTGATTTAGATGTTGAAGTAGTACATTCGATTGCACCCGGTGCAAAAATTTACTTGATTGTAGCTCCGAATGATTCCTGGCTTTTCGAAACAGTAAACTATACGATTAATAATGTGCCAGTTGATACTATATCACTCAGCTGGGGCTCATCAGAACTTGATTATAATCAACAGTCGATTGACTATGCTAATCAGATTTTTCAATACGCACAATCACAGGGAATAAATGTTTTCGTGGCAAGCGGCGACAGCGGTGCTTATAATGGATATAACACTTTAAATGTAAACTTCCCAGCTTCAAGCCCTAACGTTATAGCTGTTGGAGGAACAACACTTTCAATTTACTCAAATAGTAGTTATGAATCCGAGGTTGGATGGAATGGAAGCGGCGGAGGACAAAGCCAGTTCTTTTCAAGGCCAGCATTCCAGCCGGATATAAGTTCATCTCGTATGGTTCCAGATGTTTCATTCAACGCCGGAACCCCACTTTGTGTATACTCCGATTTAAACTGGGTTGGGCTTTATGGTACAAGCGCAGCTGCCCCATCGTGGGCTGCAGTAGATTCCTTAATAAATCAGAATGTCAAAGGGGATGAGGGCTACCTTGATAATCATTTATACAGCTTATACACAAGAGCAGGCAGTCTGGCTTTCCACAATATAACAAGTGGCTGCAACGGAGCATACTGTGCAGATGGGGAATATAATGAAGTTACAGGATTAGGTTCTCCAAATGTTTATCCGCTCGTTGAATTGCTGTCTAATACAACCAATGAAATTTACTTTAGCGACCCTGTAAATGGGATATTTAGTATAAACGGCAAAAACTATACTAGTTCTGTGGCCCTAAAGCTGACTTTTGGAGAGAAAGTAACGCTTACAGCTTATTCCCAGAACATTAATGGAAACTCAAAAAAAGTTTTTAATTCTTATTCTGGTATTGTAAATAGTGATAACAGAACTGTTTCATTTTTTGTAAACATGTCTGGCACTGTAAATGTTAATTTTTCCCTTTACTACCTGATAAATGAATATAGTTATAATGGTGTAGACAACAGCAGCAAATACATTGAGAATGGTAGCACCTTCACAATATCTGCTCAAAAACTAGAAAATTATTCTAATTACCAAGATGTGCTTATTGGATTTGATATAGACAACGGGACTTTACTTCAGCATTCAGATTACTCTATAGAAGTTCTATCTCCTTTTAATGTAAGCTTTTTATGGAACAAAGATCCAAAAGTAACTTTTAATTTCGTAAATGGAACCGCTGGTTTATATACAAATGTATCATATTACACGCATATCCCTTTATCTAAAAAAATCAAAGAAGAACACACATTGTTAAAGGATGGAGGTTATATCTATTCTACAAATAATTCTAACTTTTATATAAGTGAAGTGCCACAGGTAATAAACGATAATCGATACGTTTCTATAAATTTGACTAAATCATTTGAAAGCCGTATAAACATAAACTTTGTAAAAGAGTACAATTACACATTGAATTTTCTTTCAAAACAGAACAACACTATAAAACCTTCATCTTTCTATATATCTTCTGAAAACCTGACTGAAAAATATAAGAGCGATTATGTGTGGGCCGCAAAGAATACACAAATCCTGATACAAAATGCCAGCTATGATGGAATAAACTTAGATGTAAACGAAACTTTACAGACTGACTCTCAAAATTACCTGAATGTTACACTGCCTGTTTCAAACATAAAATTAAAAATTTTAACAATATTGGGCATACCTGTTGTTGGAGCCAGTGTCTCTATAAAAATAGATAATGTATCTTTTGTAAATTCAACAAATATATTCGGTGGTGTTACATTCTTAAATGTCCCTCAAAAGTTATATAATGCGACAATAACTGCGTATAATTCAAAATTTTCTTTTCATAACCTAAATGGGCTTTCGAATACCCTTTCAATTACTGCAGGTTTGTATGAATTGTATATAATAGTTGGTATAATAATATTGATATTGGCAGTACTACTTGTAATAGAGCGCATAAGACGCAGAAAAAACGGAAGAAAACATAAATAAAAGCCTGGAGATGGTATAATATTAATAATGGAATTAAAAACCAAGGATTATTCTATTTCCAGGGAAGAGGGAGAGATCTCGCTTACATATAAAGTTCCTTTGGATGTTCTTTACCCAAATCCAGAGGATAATGAGGACATATTTGAGAAAGTAATAAACATAATAATAGAATCTGGAGATATAACACTTCTTACAATAGTAAGCGACAGAAATTATATTTATACTAAAGATCAGGTTAGCCTTTTAAATGACCTTGCAAATAGGTACAAGGCAATGCTTGAATCGGATTTATCAAAGCCGTTTGACAGTGATATACAGAAAAATTTCCCAGAAGAAGTTTCAAAGTTTAACTATATACTTTTCAACCGCCTAAAAAGGGACCCGCTTGGAGCATACGTACTTGGCCTTAGGTTTCTAAGGGAGTTTAAAGTAAAACAGGAAAACTCAGGATCAGATTTATTTTCCGAGTTTTTAGACAAATTTAGCAACTTAATTTCAGAGATAGAAAAAATTCAGATTGTAAACAAAAACTTAAACCTTATATTAGGGTATAAGATAGGGGACAGACAACCTTACAGAGGCATATTCAAACCCCTTATAAGGCCTAATTTCACTTACACAAGAATAATGTCCGAACCTCCACTCTCTGCGGTTGAGATAGAAAGCTATAAAATAGGAGATGAAGACCAAACAGAAGTAACTATATACCATATACCAGGGGTATCACAATATCTATACCACCTTTCTCCTCCTGAATTGCTCCTAAATGTAGAAGAGTATGATATACTGGATCAAGTAAGGAATAACTTAATTGATTATAGGCCACAAGAAAATGAATTTACAGACCCACTTAGAATGAGGGATGTTTTCTTTAAGATAAGTAAAGACATGATCTCTGAAATAAGCACAAAAAACAAGTATAGCTTAAGCTTCAAGGACATAGACAAGCTTGCAAGGATTCTTGTAAGACTTACTGTCGGTTTTGGTATGACTGAGATAGTTTTGTCCGATGATATGGTAGAGGATGTATACATAAACTCTCCAATAAGTAAATCTCCTGTTTTTGTAAAGCATTCAAAATACGGAGAATGTGCATCTAATATTATACCAAACGCAAAGGAAGTAGATGCCTGGACTTCTAGATTCAGGTTGATGTCTGGAAGAGCTTTAGATGAAGGCCACCCTGTTCTGGACACTGAATTAATAACAGATTTATTTAGATCAAGAGTTGCAATAGCACAGCGCCCCCTTTCTCCTGAAGGAGTAAGCATAGCATTCAGAAGACACAGGGAAAAACCCTGGACAATTCCTCTATTCATAAACAATCAGATGATATCTCCTTTTACAGCGGGCCTGCTATGGTTCTGCGTTGAGGGGGCAAGAACAATACTAATAAGCGGCACGAGGGGTGCTGGTAAAACCTCAATGCTTACTGCATTGATGCTTCTTCTTATGAAAAGATATAGAGTAATAACTGTAGAAGACACTTTGGAAATACCGACTGATGCTTTTACGAAATTAGGCTATGATATGCTTTCATTAAAGGTGCAGAGCGCAATTACTGGCGAAAAATCGGAAATGAGCGCCGATGAAGGAATAAGAACAACTTTAAGGTTGGGTGACAGCTCATTAATTGTTGGAGAAGTAAGAAGCACTGAAGCAAAGGCCTTGTATGAAGCAATGCGTGTTGGTGCACTTTCAAATACAGTTATGGGAACCATACATGGTGAAAACCCTTATGGAGTTTTCGACAGGGTTGTCAATGACCTTGGTGTACCTAGAACAAGCTTCAAAGCAACAGATTTAATAGTCTCTGTAAATAAGATTAGGACAGAAGACAGATTAATTGAGAAAAGAAGGGTACTTAACGTAACTGAGGTAAGGAAAGAATGGATAGATGACCCGCAGTATGAAAACGGATTTGTAGACTTGGTAAAATATGATATACACAAGGACAGCCTTGATCCATCTAATGATTTACTTGAAGGGAACAGTTACGTAATAAAAGAGATAGCCTCGAGAGTAGAAGAATGGGCAGGCAAGTGGGATGCGGTATTAGATAACATAAACGCTAGAGGGGATGTGCTCAGTTTATTATCCGACTATGCAAATAAAACAAATAACCCTACATTATTAGAAGCTGAATTTACTTCTTCTGCAATAGACCAGTATTATGAGATAATAAGCAGGCTAAGAGAAGAATATGGAACCGCAGAAAGAAAAAATATAGTAAACTTATTTGAATTATGGCTAAAAAGCAAAAAGTAAAGGAAAAGATACCGACTATGAGGATAGATAAAAACTTCATAGATACCTATTACACAAAAGAAAACTTAGTTCCAAGTGACTTATACAAAAAAGATGAAAATGTAAGGGAAGAACTACGTTCCTTGGAGTATAAGATATTCAAAGAAAAAAATCCTACGACATTCTCAAAGATAATAAACTTTGGAGCTAGTACAATCGGTAAAGTAATAAAATTCAACATAAACAAAGAACAGGAAAAGAAAATCAACACTTTGCTTTATTTATTAGGATATGATTTTGATGCAAAACAGTTGTATGGTTTTGGTGTATTCTCCTTAGTAAGTCTTATGATATTAGGAGTTATACTCCTAGTATTTGGACAGATAATAATTGGAATAGTATTGATGTTTCTAGGAGTATTATCATTTATAGGAGTTCAGATTTTCCCACAGCAACAGATGACAGTTAGGTTGAGTAGATCCTCAAGCGACCTTGTAACTATGATACTTTACATGGTTATATTTATGAGACAGACGCCAAATCTTGAAGGAGCTGTTCAATTTGCCTCTGATAACCTAACAAGTTATTTAGCTCTAGATCTAAAAAAACTTATTTGGGATACTGCTGCTAGAAAATATAACAACATAAAGGAAGCTTTGGATGAGTACTCGCAAAGATGGGCAAAATCAAGCCCTGCATTTACAGATTCACTTTTCTTGATTGAAAGCTCTACCTCACAGGAAACTGAAGAAGCAAGGCTTGACTTGTTAGATGAAGCTTCCGACAGAGTTCTTGGGGGAACATTCGAAGCGATGACTAAATATGCCTCTTCGCTAAAAGAGCCTCTTAATACAATATATATGATAGGTATGGTTCTGCCAGTTTTAGGGTTAGTACTTGCCCCTATGTTAATGGCTTTCGTAGCAGTACCAGACTTTGGTCTTCTTTTAGCTTTAATGTATGATGTTGGGCTTCCTCTAATGGTTTATTTCCTTATCCGAAACAAATTAATGACAAGACCAAGCGGATTCGGTGCACCTGACATAAAAAATATACCAAATATACCAAAAATAGGGAATTTCTTTATAAATTTTGGAAAAAAGAAAGTAAGTATAAGCGCGCTCTTCCCTGCAATAGTTATTTTTATACTTTTTATGCTGCCAGTTTACTTTTTATATCCTTTATTGCTAACATTTGGACCGACGCAGATATATGTTTCTATGTTTATAACCGCAGCGATAGGATTCTCGGTTGTAGTTTACCTAAAACTATCAGTCGTACAACTCAAAGAAACCGAGGAAGAATTAACAGCGATAGAATCTTCATTTGGTGCAGCGATGTCACAGATGAGCTCATTTCTCTCACAAGGATACCCGCCTGAAGCTACTTTGGTGAAGGTTGAAGAAAACATGAAGGGAACTCCTGTAGCAGAATTTTTTGATGTAACAATAAATAACATTAGAAAGTTAGGTATGTCATTAAAGGATGCATTCTTCAACCCAACAAATGGTTCTACAAGGTTTTTCCCGTCGCCATTAATTCTAGCGTCAACTAAAATATTCTTGTCATCTGCTGCAAAAAGCGTAAGAAATGCTTCGGTAGCCACATCATACGTTTCAAAGCATCTTGCTAATCTAAGGAAAATAGAAGAACAAGTTCGCTCGATGCTAGAGGAAGTTACATCCGGAATGCGTGTCGAAGTTGGACTTATAAGCCCTGCGATGGCGGGTATAGTTGTAGGCTTGACTACTCTGATAGGAACAGTCCTTACTTCACTTTCAGGCAGCATAACCTCGATACAAAGTGCTGCTAGCACATCTTCAAGCAGCAGTGTTTCTTCGGTTGTTCCATTTGCATTTAGTATGTTTAATTTAAGTGGGGGAGCAATACCTCTTTATACTTTTCAGGTTATAATTGGAATTTATTTAGTAAGCTTAAGTATAATTATAGGATACGCTGTATCATCAATTTCACAACCTGGGGATAAGATATTAATGCGTGATACTATGGCGTCTATGCTTCTTATTTCAATGATATTGTATATACTAATAGCATTCATAGTTACATTGATATTTGGATCTGTAGGAGGATTAGTAATAAGCGCAACACATATCTAGTAAATATAAAATAATTTAACAAAAATCATTTGTCTTAAATTAATCTTTAACTAACCAATTATATAAGTGGGCATATACTCTGTGTTAGTATTATTATTTTCAGTATTAACTAAAAAAGCATAATCAAAGTTTAATTCGCTATGATTTAGAACAAAACTGACTACATTTATAGTTTATAGGATTTAATTGAGTTTTATAATAGAGTTATTTATGTAAAATCTATGAAGATACAATTAAATTTTAGTAATTTGTTAAATTATCATGTCAAAAAAGTATGAAATAGTAATAATAGGAGCAGGTGTTGTTGGAACTGCAAGTATGTATGCTCTGAGCAGATATTCTGATTTTAAAGAAGTTCTATTGATAGAAAAGGAAAAAGACGTCGCATTACTTAACTCAAACAGCAATAACAATAGCCAGACGCTTCATTCTGGTGAGATAGAAACAAACTATTCCATAGAAAAAACAAAAGAAACAAAGGAGAACGCAAAACTAGTTGTGAGCTATGCTAATAAGGAATTAAATAAAGACGAGCAAAAGAATATTATACAAAAATGTCAAAAAATGACACTTGCAGTAGGAGATAACGAGATAGATAAACTTGAAAAAAGATATGACTCTGAATTTAAGGATATATTCCCTTACGTCAAAAAACTTGACAAAAAAGAAGCCATCGCAAAGGTGGAGCCTAATGTAGTAAAAGGAAGAGACAAAAATGAAAATTTACTTGCACTTTTTACAGATAATGGTTATATGGTGGATTACCATAATCTTTCAAAGTCATTTTTAGACATAGCCCTCCAGAAAGATTCATTTAAAGCAAAATTCAATGAAGAAGTAACAGAAATAAAAAAGACTTCAGAAGGGTATATAATAAAATCTAGAAAAGGAGAAATACTTTCTGATTCTGTGCTTGTAACTGCCGGAGCATACAGCTTATTCTTTGCTAAAAAACTCGGGTACGGAAACAACTTAGGAGTATTATCAGTAGGCGGTAAATTCTATTATTCAAAGAAAGTTCTAAAAGGAAAAGTTTATAGAGTCGAAAGAGAAGGGATACCTTTTGCCGCTGTACATGGCGATCCTGATATTACTGATCCAACTATAACAAGGTTTGGGCCGACAGTAAATATTTATCCTGAACTAGAAAAAGGAAACTTGTATTCAATGCCTGATTACTTCCATTCCCTTAACTTCAATGAAGCTACTGCTAAAAGCCTGGAGAACATACTCTTTGATAAGACGATCTCAAAAATAGTCAAAGAGAACTTGGTTTATTCCATCCCATTTATAGGAAAAATATCCTTTACTAAAAATGAAGTAAATAAGATAGTACCCTCATTAAGGCCAGAAGATCTCCAGCTTGCACATAATGTAGGCGGGATAAGGCCACAAATAATAGACACAAATAAAAAACAGCTTGCGTTGGGTGGAACTGCAATAGAAGGAGACGGAGCTTTATTTTCAGTAACACCATCCCCAGGTGCGACTTCCTGTCTTAAAGAGGCAATGGATAATTGCCTTTATTTAGCAGACTACAACGAAAAGCAGTTCTACTTAGAAAAATTCAAACAGGACTTAGATTATAGATTATAGGAAGCTATCATAAAGTATTATTTAATAATTAAAAATCTAATAAATTCATGGAGATACTGTTTATAGGCCGTTTTCAGCCATTTCATAAAGGACACTTAAAAACTTTGATTTCATTAGCCAAAAAAGCTGATCTTATAAAAATAGTCATAGGGAGCAAACAGTTCTCATTCGAAAAAAGAAACCCTTTCACTTTTCAAGAGAGAAAAGAGATGATTGAAAGATCTTTTAAAAAAGAAAACCTGAAAAATTTCATGATATTTGGATTAGAGGATAAAAATTCAGATTCTAAATGGTTCAAAGAGCTGATAAAAACTGTGGGAAAATTCGATGTGCACTATGGTGGTAATAAACATGTGAGAGCGATTCTTTTACACTATAAAAAACAGACAAAAACAATAAAACGACATAAAAAAGAGTTATCCGGAACAGAAATAAGAAAACTGATAGTAGAGAATAAAAAAGTGACAAAATTTCTTACACCTGAAACTTTAAGGGTAATTAGAAAAACAGACGGCTTTGAACGAATAAAAAACATAAAGAAAACTAATAAAAAAAGAGTATTCACAATAGGACATTCAACAAGGAACATAAATGACTTTATAGATTTAATAAAAGAATACGGCATTAAAGAGGTTATAGATATAAGAAAAATCCCCATGTCAATGCATAATCCTCAATTTAATGCTGCCTCTTTAAAAAGAGACTTAATAAAAAACGGAGTTGAATACAAAAATATTAAAGAATTAGGAGGGCTAAGACAAAACAGCAAGAATTCAATGAATACTTTTTGGGAGAATAATTCTTTTAGAGGCTTCGCAGATTATATGCAAACAAGAAATTTTAAGAAAGGTTTAGTTTATCTTATGAAAGCTTCGGCTAAAAAAAGAACTGTAATAATGTGCGCTGAAATATTACCTTGGCAATGCCACCGTTCTCTTGTGTCTGATGCTCTTGTTTTAAAAGGATTCTCAGTAACCCATATTATAAACCACAACGAAACTTTTGAGCATAAAATAAATAAACACGCGATAAATTACCGTGGAAGTCTTGTATATAAATAAAAATACAAAAAGTCTTCATTCTAGCTTTAATCTTTTAAAAGATTATTTATTTGCGTAATCCTCTTCTTTGTCTTCTTTTACTTCTATAGGTATATTGGATTTACTAAAAAGCTCAAGGGTATCTTTATCATCATGATATTTCTTAAATGCAACCACTCTTTTAACTCCTACCTGAACAAGCATTTTTGCGCATACAAAACAAGGTTCCATAGTTACGTAAGCCGTTGAACCGTCAAGAGAAACACCAAACTTAGCTGCTTGTGTTATTGCATTTTGCTCCGCATGCACTGTCCTGATACAGTGTGTAGTTATCTCCCCAGTTTCGTTATCATACTGCTTTCTTAACATATGGCCTACATCATCACAATGAGGCATACCTTTTGGGGAACCGGCATAACCAGTAGCAAGAATTCTGTTTTCCTTAACTATAACGCATGCTGCATGTCCTCTGTCACAAGTTGATCTTTCTGCTACTTTTTTTGTTATTTCAGTAAAATACTCGTCCCAAGATAGCCTTGCCATCTTACTTCAAAGTTTCCTGGCCCTCTTTCCAATTGACCCCGCATAGTCCACCTGTCTGCAAAGCGGATAGAACACGATAGGTTTCATCTGTGCTTCTGCCAACATTGTCATCTGTAACAACCATATATTTTACTATGCCGTTAGGATCAATTATAAACAATCCTCTATGCGCATTTCCACTTTCATCATTGTAAATCCCGTATGCTTTACTTATTGAGCCCAACCTATCTGCCAAAATTGGAAAATTAACCTTTGCTATTCTTTTATCGCTTTCAGCCCAGGCCTTGTGGACATATACGCTGTCAACGCTTGCGGCAACTATCTCAGTGTCTTTATCCTTGAATTTATTATAGTCTTCTGCAAAACCCTCTAACTCTGTTGGGCATACAAAAGTAAAATCCGCCGGATAGAAAAATAAAACCAACCATTTTCCTTTATAGTCACTCAATTTAACTTTCTTAAATTCACCGTTTACATATGCTTCAGAATCAAATTCTGGTGCTTGTTTCCCTATCATACTAATCACCCCATTAGAATATAGATTATATAGGGTGTGAAGATTAATAAACTTTTTTATTTTTCAATATATTACTCATGGAAAGTTTGAACTTAAGTAAGAATTTATAAAATTACCATAATCGCTACCAGCATAATCCTTGACTAAACCATTTACTGTTCCATTCAATGGCCAGTAACCTATTAAATTCACACCTGAAACCGATATTGGAGCACCGTTTATCCCTTCATTATATAATGCTAAAAGCTGTGAAGCAGATAAAGAACCATTATACAGCTGAACATCTGATATATAACCATTAAACGGCCCTTCATCACAGGAATCAAATCCATAATCACCTATTGCAATTAAACTTCCACTTGAAAACTCATTTGAATTACTGGTAGTGTATTGATTTCCGTCCAATTCAAATATGTAATTAGGTTTATTTACAGAAACAGCAACAAAATGCCATTGGCCATTGAAAAAATCTGTTGGTACATTTACAAAAGTATCTGATGGCTTACAACGATGCAATCCTGGACCTCCTCTTCCAAATGTTGTTACTGGTCCTACACCAAATTGTTGATAAGAGAAACTGCCTGGGGAGAATGCAAACAAACCATTTGAATCGTTTCCATTTCCACCCTTATCACTATCATAAGATATACTAGAATTATAATTTTCATTGAATACTCTTGTATCTAAAGCCCACATAACTAAAGTATAGGATTTATTTATTCCAGGCAAAGGATTAGTTGCATTAATATAAGTGTTCGCACCATTCGTAGAAAAATGACCCGCACTACTTTTAAAAAATATAGGGTAGGCATTCCCATTAAAAAAGGCAGCAAAAGAAGGCAAAACTGTAGATGTACTGGTGCCAGTTATTGATCCTAAGGACTGATAAGGCCCTGGAAGAGGCTGACTTGGTTCGGTGTAATTAACTGTTACTGTTATAGCGTAATGAGTACCTGCTGATGGACATATGTTTGGTACGGAAAATATGTAAGATGAACCGGATCTTATTAAAGGATTTGGATCTACTGTTGAATTTGGCTTGAAATTTGATATTTTGGTTATTGCTGGGTCTTTTGCTGTTATGCCTGTTATGTTTATTAGATTGCCGGTTGAGTCTCCTACGCTTATCCTTAATACTCCATTGGCTGTGCATTGTGCTGTTACGCTTCCTAAACCTGAGAAGCCTGTTATTGTTGCTGATATACTTGAGGATGGATTGAAGATTCCCATGCTGTATAAGATTACGGCTACTATAACTATTATTAGAATTGCCCAGCCATAGGTCATCATGTACTCTAAAGCTGACTGTGATCTTTTGCTTGTTAAAAGAGTTAAATCCTTTTTGTTT
>JAKACB010000049.1 GCA_021796445.1 Nanobdellota archaeon | reverse complement strand
ATTAATAACAAGTATTTCAATAAACTTTACCAACTTGTAGATACAATTTATGTGAAGATATTAAAATCAGTTAGACTTATTAAATAATCAATAATTTAGATTAAATGTTAAAAATTTTACTGTTTTTGCTTTAATCTGTATTTTTTAGACAGTTTCTTTATCTCTTTTATTAAATCAGATTCGGATTTAAACATATTATCAACGAAATAAGGAGTAAACGGGCCGCATTTTTCAAATGGAAAATAAAGTAAGACATTTTTGCCAGTAAAATGAGCATGCATCCTTTCTCCATCAACACCACTAGAATAAACTAAATCAGAAAGATAAACAATAGTAATGTCAGTTTGATCTATGTATAACTCTAATTCAGACCATAAAGCTATCAAGCTTATTTTCTTCTCTTTAACTTTCTTGGGGTTGTAAGGTTGAAAGGGTCAAATATCCTTTCAAGTTTTTCTTTTTCGAGCACATTTTTTTCTTCAGCAACCCGTTGTATTGTTTTTCCTTCTTTTAGTGCCGTTTTTACTATCTCGGCGCTCTTTTCATAGCCTATGTAAGGATTTAATGCCAGTCCAACTCCCGGCGTTTTATTTACCATTTCTTCTATTCTTTCTTTGTTGACTTTTATGTCATTTATTGCCTTCTCTGCAAATACTTTACAGGCATTTCTAAGGATTATTAGATCATGCAGCAGGCAATAGCTTATTATGGGCTCCATAACATTCAATTCAAACTGTCCTGCTTGAGTTGCCAATTCGATAGTCTTATTGTCTCCCATAACTCTAAAGCAGACCATATCAACCATCTCTGCTATGCTTGGGTTAACTTTACCCGGCATTATTGAAGAGCCAGGTTGAACCGCGGGTAAAATTATCTCTGCCAATCCGGTTATAGGGCCGGAATTCATTAACCTAAGGTCATTGGCAATCTTTATCAAATCCGTACAAAGAACAGTTATTGCGCTGGACAATGCAAATAAATCTGAAGGAGATTCCGTAGCTGCCGGCAAATCCCTAGCCTGCTTTAATTTAATGTCAGTCCAATTGCTAAGATATTTTATCGCTTTTTTAATATATCTAGGATCTGCATTTATCCCTGTACCTACTGCTGTTGCGCCCAAGTTTATATTTTCCAGTTCTTTATTTGCTTCATTTATTCTAGAAATGGATTCTTTTATCAAATCAGACCATGCCTTAAATTCCTGTCCCAATCTTATAGGCGCAGCATCCATTAAATGTGTCCTGCCGCTTTTTATTATACTGTCAAATTCAATGGCCTTTTTTGAAAAGGATTTTTCCAGCTCATTTAATGCTTTTAACAATTCGTTTGAAAGCTGTAATGCAGCTATCTTTGTAGCGGTAGGTATAACGTCATTCGATGACTGGCCCATGTTTACGTCATCATTTGGATGCACTACAGAGTAATCACCTCTTTTTTTGCCAAGTTTTTCAATGGCAATGTTTGCTATAACCTCATTTACATTCATGTTGTTTGAAGTGCCTTCTCCTGCTTGATAGATATCTACTATAAATTGTTTGTCAAACTTTCCTTCTAGTATTTCATTGCACGCTTTAACTATCGCATTTGCTTTCTTCTTTTCTAAAAGACCTATCTCCGAATTTGCGATTGCAGCGGCCTTTTTTATTAAAACTATAGAATAAGTGTATTCTTTTATTGGGGTTATGCCTGATATAGGAAAATTTTCTAATGCCCTTTGAGTTTGAACTCCCCAATAAGCTTCTTTAGGAACTTTAATTATACCCAAGTAATCTTTTTCTATCCTAGACTTGTCCATTTTAATTTATGGTTTTATAGATATTAATTTCTTTTAGGTTGCAGCTGCGCTTGTTTTTATTTTTTTACCTCTCAGTGTTATAAAAGCCCCGACAGTCGTAACTATATTGGTTAGGATTATAATATACGTTACTAACACAAGAAAAGTATTTGCCTGCGGGATGCCATACTCCAAAGCCAATATTGCTAAAGTAGCAGGTGTTAAACCTTGAGCTAGTGAAATAAATATCGGTAGTTTATCCTTTACCATATCAGACTTATATGTTGATATTGAGACGGCAATGAACCTTGATAACAGAAGGATCCCCAATATCGCAAGTCCTGCTGCCATTCCAAAGTATAAACTTGAAAATGAAAGGCTTAATATTAAACCTAAGAAGACAAAGAAAAATGTTTTTAATATAAAAGTAATTTCTCCTTGGAAATTGAATATGTCCTTTTCCAGCTTATCCATCTTTATTTTTCTTCTGAATAGTTCGCTTATAAATCTGTGGTTGCCAAAGACTATACCAAAGATTATTACTGCTAAGTACCCACTTCCCCCTGCTTTATCTGTAAGACCATAAGTAAGGAAAAGCAAACCTAATGTCAAAACGTAGGTATAATGTTGGTTTTTCAAATAATTTAGCAGATAAATCCATATAACGGAAAGGATCAGTCCGATAAATATCCCTATTGAAAAGGAAGACACCAATGAGTCAATAGTAGAGTAGATATTTGCATTTCCGTTTTGGTATAGTCCAACAAATGTAAGGAACAGAACGACCAAAACAATTGAGTTTAATGCAGCCTCAAATGTTAGAAACATCACCGTTTTATCCTTTATGTTAAGCTGTCTGGACAGGGGTATTATAACTACAGTCGTAGTCTCACCACCGACAATTGAAGCAAATATTAGGGATATAACCAAATTGAAATGCAATACAAAATATGAAAGCGTTGTCACTGCCACTACACTTATGCTTACGTATAATGCGACTTGAACAAACGGCCTCCAGCCGTCTTTTAAAAGCGTTCTAGCCTTTAGGTCTAAACCGCCGTGAAATATGACCATTATAAGAGTTACTTCAGCCAGTACACCCAACAAAGGAAGCAAAGCAGCCTTTTGTATGACACCAAGCACTGGGCCTAGTATAAAGCCTGCAAAAACTAAGAAAAGAAAAGATGGTATATGAGTTTTCCTAAAAAACTGTTCTCCGATATAACCCAAGAAGATTATAAGTGCAGATACAAGCAGAATAAAAGTTACAGACTCTGTCATTTCTTTTCTCCCTCATTGTGTTTTTGCTTGTTTATTATTGAAATCATAAGACTATTAAGGAATATTGTAACAAAGATAACCGCGAATACTATATCTATAAATGAATTCGTTCCGGGTATAGCGTAACTTAAAGGAAGGGCGGCTACTACCGCCGCGCCCGCTCCTCTTGAAACCATAAATCCAATGATTTCTTTATCTTTTTCTTCATAAGCTGATTTGTAGAGCGCTATTTTCGTTGATAGGTATTTTACTATGAAAAGAGCCAATGCTATTGCAATTCCGAAAATAAAACCCAAGTAGTCATTCAATAAAACAAGCGCACCGAAGTAAACAAAGAAAAATGAGGTAGTTAAAAATGTAACTAACTCATTAAATGACTTGGATTCTTTGTTTATATTAAAGGAAATACTGTGCCGGTATTTCAAAGACCTGAATATATTTTCTCCATTTGCTATTATTATACCAAAAACTAGAACCGCTATTGGCCCGCTGCCGTTTATTGCTCCTATAAAAACATACAATAGAAATGCTATTGCAAGCGAAGCCACATAAGAATAATCATATCTTTTTCTTTGTAGGTGGCCCATTACTGGTACCCAGGCCATTCCTATAAGCGCCCCAATTACAGCGCCTATAGAAAACTCAGATATCACTTTTCCAGAAACAAAGCTTATACTAGTGTTATTTAAGATTATCGCGCCTACTAAGACCAGAACAAATATTATCGTTAATGGTTCTTCGACTGTTGCTTCTAATTCCACCAGATTTCTTGCTTTTTCAGTCCCGCTTCTCCTGCTGAAGCTGGATACTACAGAAAGGCTTAAACCCGCAACTGTTAGACTCAACAGTCCTGCGATTATAGGATTGTTCAGCAGGAAATAAGTTATTAGAAAAACAGTAAAAAATGACAGGATAAAGTTTATCAGGGATAAACCCAAACCCCTTGAAATAGTGTGGATTATCTTTCTTAAGTTTATGCTTAGTCCAGCATTAAATAGAACCAATAATATTATAATGTTTATTATAAACGGAAGATAGGAAAGCAGTGTGTTTCTCTTAAGCAAGCCCAATACCGGGCCAAGCAAAAGACCGAAGAACATAAGCCATAGTATATATGGTATTGTGGTCTTTTTTCCAAGTACACGGCCTATAAAACCTATAAGCAAGACCCCCGCAGTTCCTAACATCAGAAAATTCAATACTGATGAATCTAACATAATTACTTTTTAATTTTAATCATTAAATATCTTTCAAACCGTAGAATCTACTGTGACATCCTTCCATGAATGAATTCATGGGCTTCCAGCTCCTATTAAAAGTTTTAACTTCTTCATAGCGTATAGTTCCTGCTTCTCTGGATCATGGCTCGTAGACCTTGCTTGAATATTCAGCTTAGCAAGTTCCGCCGTCATAGGATTCTCCACAGGCTTAAATTCCCCTCTGTCCGAAGGTACTGACTTCAGTCCTATTTGATTAAGACCGAAATTCCTTATGTTTCTTGCTGCGTTTACGTCTCTGTCTAGCTTAGTCTTACAGTTCTTGCATGTCCATTCTCTTTCTTTTAACGTCAAATCATTATTGACATGTCCGCATACACTGCATGTCTTTGACGACTTCTCAAACATTCCTA
>JAKACB010000048.1 GCA_021796445.1 Nanobdellota archaeon | reverse complement strand
TGCAGATCTTGCATATGCTAGATGAAAAGCGGATAAACTGCTTATACCCAGCAATAAAACGGCTATTACAAATGAAACAACGAAAAAAAGATAAACGAATTTAAGGTCTTTGTCCCTGAAGAATGAAAACGCAAGAACATACATGAAAATTGACAGAGGGAGCATGAACCTGAATATTGACAGACCCGTTTCTGAAAGGAGATTTGATACAGAGAAATAGACCAAAAAAGAAAGAACGCAGGCTGAAATTATCATTGCGTATTCTTTTTTATGTTTCTTTACCCTGATTATAAAATATTTTCTTTCGCTTTCAAAAAAGAAAATAAGCAATGCTGCAGGGAAGATTATCTCTATAAAACCAATTAAAGGAATGTTTCTTAAGTGGCTTATTGAAAGGCTTAAACTTATGTATGAAGAGAATATGTGGAAATAAAGGTAAGACAGACCTACTGAATAAAGGAAGTTTCCATACGCAAAAAAGTTATACACGAAGTAAGGCAGCAATGCCATAACTGCGGCAATCAAAGACACCAACAGTTTTAATAAACTTCTCCTGTCTTTGTTCCACAAAAAGAAAAGAAGCAACGGCGAAAAAAGCAATGCATACGATTTTGACACAAAAGCCAGCGACAAAAATATTCCTGCTAATACCGGCTTGTCTTTGAGTATGGCTACAATATATATTATGAGAAAAGATATAACCAGCAAATCTGAACCGTTTTTTATGCCGTAAAATAAAATGAATGGAGAAAGCAAGAAAATAAAAAGAAAAGGAAAACTCATTTTAAGCGTCCTTGAAAGGTAGTAAGCTGAAATAAAGAAAACTACAGAAGCAAAGAATATAAACAAGTATATTGCATAAAGCTGGGAAATAAACGAGAACAAGCCGATTACAAAGCTCTCAAATAAAGCCCTCATTGGCTCATAGTAATAGCCGTTAAAAAAGATATGCCTTGCGTTTAGTATCCTTACTATCATGTCCCAATTTTTAAGATAATCAAAGACCAGGACTGAGAAAATAAAAAGGGACATAAAGGAAAGAAACTCTATTATCTGATATTTTCTTAGGATTAAAATTTTTAAATACTTGTTCCTTAATGAAATTGCTTTCTTTTTTACCATAGAAAAGTTTAGCTGCTGAAGTTTAGGCATCTTCCATACTTGCAGATAAGGTCTTTTATCTCTGAGGTATTAACAAAACCCTGCTTAACGTATTTGTCATCGATTATCAACGCAGGCAATGAAGAATTGCTTATGTTGTAGGATTTAAGCAGTATACTGACAATTGACAGGTTTAGATTGCCGTCGATTGCGCTGACAACCAAAGAATCATTTTTAGAGGATAAAAATGAAAGTTCATCCCCCTCCACTATGCTATTTGTTCCCCCGCTGCCAGGATAGATAAACATAATAGTTGCAAGCTTGTACCCACACATTGAATTTATTTTATTTGCTAGAAGCCAGTATTCTATCCTTACATATGTGTACTCTTGATTTAATTGAGAATAACTTACTTCTGAATTGGCTAAAGTTGAGCTTGTAAGCTCTTTTCCCAGATTTTGCAGTTCATTTGATATGCTGTATAAGTTTCCTGAAAGTACATTGCAGGAAAAAGTGCTGTTTGAGGTAGTAATCAATGTGGCAAGCTCAAGTTCATTGATATTCTGCTCATAATTCTGCAGATTATTACTTAAATATGAGATTTTATCGGAATCGTAAAAATACCCTGCAATAAGTATGACTGTTACTATCACAAATGCTATAACTACAGACAAAGTCAATCGCTTATATTTGGAAGCCATATCAGTTTACCAGCCTTAAACTTTCCTAACACAGAGAGACTATATAACCATATAAAAGAAAGGAAAAAGGAATAAAACGTCATATAACCAAGTATCCCGAAAAAGTCCTTTACAACCTTAAATTTATGGTCTATAGTTGTTAATGAGTATATTATTGAAAATATTCCAATTGCCGCTCCTGTTATCTCCAGAAAAATCCTTGCATTCAGTGATAAAATTGACAAATGCGGAGTAAAATAACTAATAAAAAACGTGATACTTGTATTTGAAATTATACTGTAAACTGGCAGTAAGAAGACTATTACTGTGTATGCTATTCCTATTATAACAAAAAAACTCAGGAAAATAGAAGTAAGCATGAAAGGCAGGGCTATCTTCCAGATTTCATTCTTCTTTGAATCCAGTGCAGTTTTTCTGTATTTTAAAATGTTAAAGAAGAAGCCTGAAAACCACCTTACTCTTTGCTTGAAAAGCTTTCTAAATGTATTTGGAGTTACAGTATATGACAAGGCTTTCACTGAGCTCTCTACCTTATAGCCACTAGTTAAGATCCGCATCCCTATCTCCATATCCTCTGTATAGTTGCTGTCATCGAAATACCCTATCTTTTTTAGTATCTCTATGTTAAACATCGAGCCTGCACCGTGTATTATTACTAATCCGCCGATCTTGCTCAAAGCTTTTCTTGCAAGTATTGAAAGCAGGTATTCATAGTACTGCAAATATTCGACAACTTTCTTTGGCTTGTAAACCTTTACTGAAGACACTACTGCAGCCACCTTCTTGTTTTTAAAATGATAAACCAGCCTGGTCACAAGGTCTTTTTCTATAAATGTATCCGCATCCAGGACCAAAAGTAGCTTTTCGTTTATATAGTTCTTTATTGCATAGTTCATGACCCTTGCCTTTCCATCAAATGGGGCTTTTATTACCTTAACGCCTTTTGTATATGCTGCCTTTATGGTTTCCTTTGTTGAAGACTTGTTTAAAACAACATATATTTTATAGTTCGGATAAATTGTCTGTTTTACGTTTTCTATTGTGTCTCTAAGCCGTTTTCCTTCATATATTGTAGGTATCAAAACGGCCACGCTTGGAAATTCCTTAAGTTTTAACTCATTTTCTCCTTCTTTTTTTATTTCATGGTTTATGTCAAAAAAGTAGAATATCCAGAAGAGTGATAGAACTAAAAGAACGAATACTATTGATGAAGTAAATAAATCACTTAAAGATAGCATATTTTATTATTGAACATTCTGCTATTTAATACTGTTTGCAATGGATGTGATACTATGTTTAAGCTTCTCCGTCTCTGTAAACGTTTTCTACGCCAAAAAACTTAATCAAAAGGATTGTTGCGTAAGATCCCTTTTTCAAATCAAAGGTTATTTCCGTGTTTTCTCCCTCTTCCTTTATCTTAAGGTTTTCTGGTACGAAAAATGAGGGATGCATAAAAGACTTTAAACTTGCTTCCTGCATGCTGTTTATTTTGAATACTTCCATGTTGTCTATGCCTTCCTGCTCTAGTATTTCTCTTACCGTTTTTCCTACTATGTCATCATTCAATTGCAGATCATAGCCTACTGTAGGTATACTGCCTTCCAATTCATTGACTTTTTTGTCTTCAAGCAGCTTGCTTAAAGTCCTATTAAAGATATAATATTGATATGCCTGTATTATAAGCAAGCGTATGTATTTGGGCATCATCCTTATAGCACCTATGTAATCGTTTTTATGCACCAGCAGATATTGCAGTGAATCTCTCTCAAAATACATGAAACCTGGAAGGCTTGAAAGGATCTCTCTCGCCTTTTCCAGATCTATATCCCTACCTTCAAGATACGGCGAAAAAAATTCCCGTAATTCCGACCTTTTCTCCTGATTCAACTGGGACTCTGCCCTCTCTGTAAATACTAAAGTATAAAAGGCTGATTTAAAGTCTCTCTTTATTATATCCCTTGAGATCTCAATATTCAAAGATGAAGAGCCGAATCTCTGCGGACCATAAAAATTTGGTATTCCCTTTGCAGCATCTTCTGCTATCTCCTGCAGTTGCTGCATAGGATTTTCTAATTTCTTTACTGTGACAGTAAAATGATTTCCATATAATTTTCCTATTTTACAGGGTTCATTGCTGTATACTATATCCCTGAAAAACATTCTTTCGCTTTCCAGCTTTAATCTTTCCGCATCAAACTTGAATATGCTGATCCTCTGCGAAGTCAATGCCCTTTTGTCCTTATTGCCATTGTAAGCTATCCTTTTGAAGCTAATATGCAAATTTCTCGCTATTGACTTTATTGCTTCCGGTGTTGATATACCTCGTTTTACCAATGTAAATAACAAATAATCCTTCTTTTCTTTAGGTATTTCACTCTTTTCTTCTCTTTCTAATTTTAGTACAGTGCCATCTTCCTCTATTTCCTGTACTTTAAAGTCTTCTTCTCTTTCAAACAATTTACCCTTTAAATTGTAGCTTTTAAAATTCAATATACCTATCTGCTCTAATGAAACCATCTTTTCAACTCAATGACACTTTAAAGCACATTCCGGTTGCTATTACCCTATTTGGCTTAAAAGCATCGCATAGAAAACTTATTGTATTAGAAGACTGCGGACCACTATACTGACATGATGATGAATAATAACAGTAGATGACAGTACCGCAACCTATCTTAGCATTGCTTGAATTAGCAAATGAATAGTTCTGCGTGCACGCCGTAGAATTTGCTGATATCTCACTCGTCAATTGTTGACCGTATGCAGCTGCTTCTGCATTTAATTTTGCTATGTCGTTTTGCTGCGAAATGTGATTTAAAGAAACTGCAATAAAATAGACTAAAACTGCTATTATTACAAAGAAAAGCATTGCAGCTATAAACTGTTTATTTATTTTCTTCTTCTCTTTTTCCTCTTTTTTTATTATCAATTTCATAAATAAGTATACAAGCTAATAAGAAAATGAGAATTTATAAAGCTATAAAATAAATATAAAAAACAAAAAGAGGGAGGAAAATCCTCCCAACT
>JAKACB010000047.1 GCA_021796445.1 Nanobdellota archaeon | reverse complement strand
GAGTTATAAGCGGTGCAGCATTTGCATTAATAATGACGAAACAAGTCATAAGAAACAAGGTTCTTTTACCGTAGTTTCTGTTAAATAAATGGTTTCCTTCATTAAATAGAGTTATTATCAATAAAATCGCTTATTTCTTTGAGCTCTCTGTCATTTAGCAGTTTAAAGTCTGAAATGGCACGTACATAAGCAAACCATTCGATTAAACTGTCCCAGGAGAACTCATTCTTAGATTGCTTATCCAAGTTCTCCTTTATCTTCTCTAGAACCTTTTGCTTTACATTTTCCATATTTTCACAATTATTTTATTTTTCTTATCTTTGATTAAGAACTTAATAAATAAAAAGTTTAGTCTAGCAATACATTTTCAATAAAATAACTAATGTGCAGCAGGATATTTATATCTGCCAGATCCATATAATAATCAATGAGTAATGCTAATTAGCGATTTTATGGCCTTGAATAACCTAAACAATGAAATTAAAGAAAGACAGGCGAATAATGGTTTAGAGTCCCTTCTCGCAGACTTTTCCAGGCTCACAGGTAAACGTCCTGAAAAACTATACAGAAATGCAAGTGAAGCCGAGGGGTATTATGCGTACATATATGAAAACCTGAATGCAAATTACTCCTTATCAGATGTAGAAAAATTTTTCGGTAGAACTGAACTAGATGCAATGTTAGAGGACGAAGAAAACGGCTCTAAACTCGGCTTATTCATATCCGCGGCATTAAATAGAGTCATAAGAAAGGGAGAAAAGGTATCAATCAGCACAAGAAAACCGATAAACTATCTGTGCTACAAGCTGAAAGACGCAGAAGCCTACCTGGATATTGCAGGTGATCTAGTCGGATGCTACTCTGATAACAGTAAAATACACATTAACAGGCTTGTTGCAACGGATAAAAACATTATATCAGTGTCCAACTCTGAAATCATGCCTGCAGGCATGGGTATTCTGTTCTTAAATGCCCTTGTTTTATACCATTTGAACCTGGGTTACAGCAGAAAAAACTCGGAAATATATATAAATGAAATAAATTACCTGCATAAAGGAAATCCACTTTACAAGTATGCAGAATACATATCAACGGTTGATTATAATCTGAATATGAGAAGCGGAAACAAGGTATTTTTAGGTGAGGATCTCTATAATCAGCATCCCCTAATGTTCATGCTGAGGGGAATAAAAAAATGGGAAAAAGAAACTGATTTAGGATGAATGAATCTTTCCTTCATGATTTAGCATATTTAAGGATAAAGAAAGCCGTTTAAAAGACTTTTATACTGTTCTCGTGAAAGTGACGCAATATCAAGTGTAAATATTACAGCAACCAGCTGAAATTTTTGAAATATATCCTATCCAAATTGTCAGAAATGATGATATTGAATTGCGTAACCGCATAATGGCGATAACGCCAGAAGACAGAAAAAAGCTTAAGATAAACAAAAGCACATTATGATCAGCAGAAAGCTATAAAAGAAGGGAGGAGGATTAAGTTATAGGGTAAGGTGGTAAGATAAGTTATTATCTTAGTACTAACAAAGAATTGTTTGTTAGGGACACCGGCTAAATTGGCGTTTATTATGAAAAACCATTATAAGAAACGGATAAATAGTCAATTAGCAAAAATCTTAATAATTGCAATTATAATAATATTTACGTTTATAGTAGTCTCTGTGCTATTTTATTCAATTGGAAATGTACAACCTAGCCATATTACAAATACATCAAAAGTAACTGGTGTAATAAATTCTGTTGTTTTGAATAGCAAGTATTCTCTTTCAGGACTTGTTTCTTATATTGGAACGAAAAGTGGATTTACTTATAATACTAATAGTGTTGAGATTTATAACTTAAGCTTAACTAATACACGCAATACTACAATAGAAATAACAAGTATCTCGCCAAATCTTAAAGATTTTAACGTGACAGTCCTAAATCAAAACCTGCCAATAATATTAGCAAGTAGTAAAACGATAATGCTTGAACTGGAGATAGAAACCCCCTCTATATCTTATAATGGCACGTTAGTACTAATCTATAATTATACATATAAAAGATCAAACACCGTTAATGTCACACATAATTCTACAACGGGTAATACCACAAAAACAACTTATAATTCAACTAACACAAACAGTTCATTGAATACACAAAATGAATGTTATATAACAGGAGGGAATTCTTCCTATTACGGCACAACTGTACTAGCACAAGATGGTCAAACATGCAAGTTACTGCCTAGCTATTATGAAACATTAAGTTTTACAACATATGGTCCAACAGAGATAGGAGGTACTTTCACCGTTAATAATGGAGCGGCGGTTTATGTATTAAATAATCAAGAACTGCAAGAATATAACTCTAGTGGAAATTTAAACACCTACCAGTGTTTAATTGGGACGGATATAATCTCTGGTTCCTTAAATTGTGAGGTTCCTGCTGGAAATTGGTCCATAGTCTTAATAAATAACAATCAACAAACTAGTCAGATAACGTTTACCTCCAATGTTACAGTTAGTTATGTTTCTTATGCTGAAGAGTCCCCCTTTACAATAGTCTCGCAAGGCACAAATTGGAATTTACCGGCAAATGATTATCAGTGGCAATCTTTTCAGTTAAATTCTGCTGGATTAGTTTCGGGTAGTTTCTCTAGTTCCAGTGCAGTTGATGGGTATATAATGAATCAGACTGAATTTTCTGCTTTCCAAGCTAATGGTTCTACAACAAGCTACTACTGTGCAACTGGAACTGTTATATCAGCAAGCATTGGTTGTGAATTAAGCTCAGGAACATGGTACTTTGTCTTAGATAATCCCAGTAGTTATTATAGTGCTAATGTAAACTGGCAAAATAATTTAACGGCCTATGGTTTGTCTAATTCCCCTTATACAGACGCTCCTTACGATGAACAGTTTGGCTTAACGTTTGCAAATGATTTTACCGTCTTAACATATAATGTAACTGCCACTGCTCAGGATGATACTAGCGGAATAGGGCCGGCTTATTTGTTAAATGGTCTATCTAATACTGGTTACTGGTATCAGATAGGGCTGTCTTTTAATTGGCCAAGTGGAAACCAGCATTATATTGGTTTTAATGCCGATTATGAAGTGTTCTCTCCAAACGGAGTTTCAATATATCCTGCTAATGGTGGCGGAGGGGTAAGCACATTTAACGGCCCAGTTAATAATGGTGACACAATTACTTTGACATTGTACTTTTCAAATGGAAATGTTATAATGGATGCAACTGACTTGAACACGGGTGCATATGCTGACTTTTCTTACAGCGCGGAAGGCGCTAACGAATTTGTTGGAAACCCAACTTCTACCTCAACAAACGGCTTCTTCACAGGATTAATGACTGAATGGTACCATACTTTTCCATGGTATGGGCCTGGCAGTCTAGTAACTTATAATCCTTACGGAGCAATTAGTTCACCAGC
Organism: Nanobdellota archaeon; assembly: GCA_021796445.1. Next base: position 1,388 of record JAKACB010000047.1, on the reverse strand, counting down.
TTGGATGTGGGTAGATGAGTTTTTCTGTTATAAAGGTTCAGCGACTTGCCCATCATCGGATAGAATAATACTTTTTTCCAACTCTACCAGTAGCACCGTATATCCTACATATACCTTCGATTCTAATGCTGCGCAACTTAATTATTTTCCAGGCGGAGAGTTTACAACGGGTTCTTAAGTAATGTTATCTTCGGACAAGGTTACGTATATTTTATTATGGTTTAACTAGAAGTACCATTTATTTTACCAGAGGAAGAATATGATTGCACTCTAGAGTTGATTGACTCTGAATACACAGATATCCAATAAAGTTATATGATTTAGAGTTATTTGATGTATTTTTCATACTACCAAATAAACCGAGTTATATTTAATATTATTAAATGAAACTTTTTGATGGTTTAAAGTTATAAGTCAAGCTGTTTTCTCAGGTTAGTCTTTATAAGCTCAAATGAATCATTGTCCAGTTCACCAAGCTTTTTTACCAATCTTTCTTCTTTATCCAGTGTAGTTCCTTGGTAAGTTACTGCTACAGAATCTTCTTCTAAACCATTAGTGGGAGTCTTTAGTAAAGGCACATTGAATGTCTCGGAGAATCTCTGCTCTCCAGTACTTATCGGAACTGCAAAAACAACCCCATAGCCAACAAAGTTTTTTATAATCACGACCATGCGGTCTTTCTTAATCTCCCTGCCTTTTGAATCCCTGAACTCTGCAAGATAGACATCTCCTTCTTTCATAGCTTATCAAGAATATCCTCCTCATAAGCGTTTTCTAGCTCCGCAACTTCTTTTTTGACTATACCTTTTATACGCTCATAGTCTTCCTTAGTCATTAAAAATGACTTTGCAGCATTGATAGAATCTACTCTTTCATCCATTGAAAGCTTCGGCTTAGCTTCCTTCAACTTTTGGTATGCACCCTTCCACGTAGCATTGCCCGTTTTTATTAAATAAATCATTGTAGTATCTCCTTCTAATACATTTTCATTTACTGAAAAAACGTCTTTAATCTTTTCCACTTGCTCTTTGTCTACATTAACTTCCTTTGTTTGAATTGCATTTCTGGCGTACTCATAATAAAGAGTAGTTTCATCTGGAGAATACGGCCCATGAGTATAGATGTTAAAATCATCTATTTCTTCATTGTTCAAAACCCTCAATAAAAATGCCAGTTTTTGCAGTTTGAACCTGGTTAAGAAATCTCCCTCTATATTTAATTTGAATTCTAGTGCTTTTGCATATGCTATTAATCTACTTATCTCCTCAACACCATCATCCATATTTAGCCTCCTTTTTTATATTCTTTAACCGCATCAAACCATTCGATTATATTTTTTAATGCTTCCTCTCCGCTATCAGTAATTTTATAGACAACGAGTGGTTTTT
>JAKACB010000012.1 GCA_021796445.1 Nanobdellota archaeon | reverse complement strand
TATCCTTAATACTCCATTGGCTGTGCATTGTGCTGTTACGCTTCCTAAACCTGAGAAGCCTGTTACTGTTGATGTTATGCTTGAACTTGGGTTGAAGATACCCATACTGTATAGAATAACTGCTACTATGACTATGATTAAGATAGCCCAGCCGTAGGTCATCATATACTCTAAGGCTGACTGAGAACGCTTGCTTTTTCTTGGGATATCTAAATAATTAAATGACATATTATTTGGATGGAAAGTAAAGGATATAAATATTTCTTTAGAATGAGAAAACTTTAAATTGTCAATAATAAAGTTTTAAAATATCCAATTTAATCCAGCAGGAATTTTAATAGTTGTGAATATTCTTATTAGCGTCAATGTATATGAAATTGATGCCGGATTCCTTTGCTTTTCTTAAAATTTCAGCCGCTTTTTCGCTATTGTTATATCCTAGAATTATTATGTTTTTAAAATCTTCTTCCTTAATTTCTTTATAGCCTATCTCATGCTCATACAACTTGTTTTTCAAATAAACTTCAGGTATTCTCCCTCCCATCTCAAAATATACCTTTAACCATCCTATCCAATGATCTGGTTTATCACCTTTGTATGTTCCACGCAAATGATTTTGCCTATGGGCTTCTTCATGTATAAGAAGATTTTTTACATCATCTAATTTACTAGAGCACATCGAATCATAAACAAACCATTTATCAATCAGTATTTCATCACTATGCTCATCGTATCTTCCACAAAACGTATTGCTAGAATTTATTATACTGTATTTAGTTTTATCGAACGCTGAGCTATAAGGTGAATTTTCTTTAAGCTTAGAAAGTAATGATTCCAATATACTCTTTTGATTTCTTATGTCGATAAATTTTTCATTTATCATAATATAATCAGAGATATGATATCATTAATAAATCTATTTTACTGCTATAACAAAAGGCTTACAAGAAAAACAAATATTTATTAATTTTAACTACAATTCTTTCAAGTGTTTTTTATACAAATTATATAAACTGAATCAACATGTAAATTCCTACAACTATAATTATGATCGCGAAGATTTTTCTAAGGAGGGATTTACTTATAGAGGTAGTAATTTTAGTGCCTATGATACCTCCAAAAAACCCTCCTAATACATATAATAAAGCTATTGATATAATCAAATCGCCTGCAAAAGCATACCTTACCGCAGTTACAATGCCAAATGTTCCCACAGCAAGAAGAGATGTACCTACTGCTTTGTTGATATTTGTATTTGAAGAATATAAAATAGAGGGCACTATAAGAAATCCGCCTCCGATTCCAAAGTATCCAGAAGCAAAACCAGCAATTAAGCTAAATACACTTACCTTCTTTTTGTTTACTTTCAGTTTTTTGGATTTTTTACTGTGAGTGCACTTTTTACACTTAGTAAGAAGCATGTACAATCCTATTATGATTATTAAAACAGAGAATACTCCTATTAAACTTTCCCCAGGGGTTATTAATCCTAATGTTGTTCCTACTAAAACGCCGATTACACCAACTATTGAAAATATTAAGCCAACCTTGATATCCACATTGTGTTTTCTGAAGTGACCAATGAAATTTATATAAGCGTTTATTCCGACAGCCAATGCTGTTGTGCCTATAACTAGATGCGGTTTATCTATTCCCACAAAATAGAGTAACAGAGGTATGGCAAGTATAGAACCGCCTCCACCTATTAACCCTAATGAGAATCCTACTAAAAAACCAGAAATAATAGAAAACAAGTATTGAATTGGCAGAATTATCATACTTTACTAATTGAAAGCTCTTTTTTTGAAGTTACTATTCCGTTTAAATCAATCGAATATATTACAGGCAAGCCGGTTGGCAACTCCAATGACAATACTTGCTCCTTTGATAATTTATCTAAGTACATTATTATAGAACGTAAACTATTTCCATGCGCTGACACCAGTACATTTTTGCCTGCTTTTAGATCAGACATTATGCAGTTAATAAAAAATGGAATCGTTCTTTTTTGCGTGTCTTCGAGGCTTTCTCCATTTGGAGGCCTTACATCATAGCTTCTTCTCCAGAGGTGTACTTGTTCTGCGCCATATTTTTTAGCAGTGTCAGCCTTATTCAAACCCTGCAGGTCACCATACATCCTTTCATTTAGCGCTTTATCCTTTATTACAGGGGGATTTTGCTGTAATGCTTTCATTACTATCTCAAGTGTTTCTATGGCCCGGTCTAAAACGCTTGTATAAGCAACATCGAACTGAATGTTTTCTTTCTTTATCAGCTGTGCTGCATCTTCTGCCTGTTTTCTTCCAAAGTCTGTCAATGGCACATCGACCCACCCTGTGAATCTATTCTCTTTGTTCCAAAGGGATTCGCCATGCCTTAACAAACATAATTCTGCCATAACAATAATTAATGTCGCTGTTCTTATTAATTCCTTGTATCTTTGCTAAAAGGAAACAGATAAAAAATTAATAAACTTTTTTCTTTCTAAGTAATTTAAGCGCTATAAGAACGATTAAAAATACGAGAATTGCAGCCGAAACCGAATACATCGCAGAATCTAAACCACACTTGAAGTAAAAAGACCCGGAGATTGAGGATGTGCTGCCAGATAATGCTGCGGCAGATATCGAGCAGGAGTTATAATTTGTAAATATTAGGAAATACAATGGTATTGCGATGATTACTGCAATGGCTGCAAGAATCCATTTTGTATGATCTTTTTTTAGTTTTACGCTCTGGATCTCTACGTTTATTCCTTGGGATTTCAGTTCTTCCCTATATTTATCAGACAAACCCATTATATTTCTACGTGTTTCATTATAAATATAGATTGTATTTTCTGTACGTTCTGCAGGTTTTGCAGCTTTTCATGAACAAAATTTATTATATCGTCTCTTGATCCCCTCACGGAAAGTATGAAGTCCCAATCTCCGCTTACTTCATATATCTCTTTTATTACCCTGTCCTCCTTTAATTCCTGAAAGAACTTATCAAAGTCTTTTATATAAACTTGATTCAAAGAAACAAGAATAAACGCATTTTCGTAGTTATCTGATCCATTGTAGTTCAATTCTATTTTAAGTCCTTTAATAAAACCGTTTTTCTTAAGTTTGTTGTAGTGGTAATATACAGTAGACTGGGGAATGTTCAGTTTTTGGGTGATTTCATTAACTTTTTTACCGCTTTTAAACAAATCTAGCAGCTCTACATCAATTTCTTTAAGTTTCATAGCATTAAGATAATACTTATGGTAATACTCAGTTTAAAAACCTTTCATTATGAGATTATTCTTGCAGATAGGAAGTTTGCTACTACGTTTTTAAGCGTTGAATTCGGCAGAAACATCTCTTTTCCATAAAAAGTGTTTAAATCAGATCTTGAAAGGTAGACTGCTAGATTATTTTCATACAAAAACATCATTCCATTATAGAAATTTGTATTGTTTATGTTAACAGAAGGGATATAAGTAGTATTGTACCCGTTGTATACTAAAGTCCCATTTAACTCATAGAGAGCTGTACTGTTGGGAAAAGCTGCAAAAGTACCATACCCCAAATCTATGCTCTTGTTTATCGAAGTGCCATTCAGTATTGGAACTGTCACATTTGAATAAATTGAACAAAGCGCAAACGCATCAGTTTTCGCCCTTGCGACCTCGCAGTTCTTTATGGAATTGCTTAAGTTTTCTGATGTAAAGTTATATGAAAAAGCAACGACAGAAGGCAAACTGGAGATATTATCCATATCTATTAATATATTGTATCCTTGTGGGAGTTTTGAACTGCCGAATAGTACTGAGCTGTAAAGAGTGTTGTTCTCAACTACTTTATTCCCGTTTATTGAAAGTGCAGTTGCATCCTTGTAATACTGAGAAGGCACTAATATTGTTGAATCGTGGTATGCTGCATTAAAATACTCTAGTGCATATTGTATGGAAGACGGTATACCAGAAGTTGAGACTACACTGCTAGGCTTGTTAATCTTTACAAATACAAAGACTGCCAGAAGTATTATGATTATTGCTATGAGAACCCAAATAAAAGAAGTCGATATCCTTAGAACTACCATGGCTTATTGCTCATTGTTTTCCTGATTTTGCTCTTCCTGTTCATTGTTCTTATCTATTTCTTCATTGCTTTCTTGAACATTCTCGTCAGTGTTTTCCTGATTATCTTGTTCTTTTTCAGTATATTCATTTTCCTGGGGGCTTTCTTTAACTTTGCTTTCTTCTGCCTCTGAAATCCCGTCCCCGTCTTTAGCAAATATCGTGAATTTACGTTTTACTTTTGAACTGTTGGTTCTTTTTACGTACTTAGGCATTCCTTTGTAAAGCCTTTGTCCATGTATCTTCTTTGCACAGTCCGGGCAGTAATAAGCCTTTATCCCGTCTCTAAATAAGTATACTGCTCTGTCTCTTCTAGTTATTTGTCCGCACGAAGCACACCTAACGTTTCCCGTTCTTCCCCGTCTTATGTTCTTTCCCATTCACTTTATTATTATTAGGGATTATATATAAGTTTGCTATGCCTATCTTTTGCTCATCATCTTTATATTCTACATTATTGTAATCGTTGTTTTTGTCTTCCGGGAGCTTGTACATATACAAGAAAAATATCAGCATTGCTGTAAGAATTACTCCTCCTACAATTGTTACTAAAACAGAAGCGTAAGAAAGTGCGCTATTGTTCAAGTAAGTATAAAGTGATTTAGTCCCGAATACTTTTCCATAATTAAGAAAATTTATGGATATGACTGAAAGAAAGGCAGCGACAAATATTGCTTCCCGCCTTGTTTTTCCAGTTATAAAATAGACAATTGAAACTGCTGCGATCGCGGCTGCAATAATGTATGTTATGTAGTTTATATTCAGATTTAAGCCGTGCATTGAATAGATAAAAAGCAAAAGGCCAATTACTGTAGAGATCGGCGATAAAAACTTCATCTTATCAACCTTGTAGAAAGCAAAAGACAACCCAAATGCTATTAAAAGCGTTCCTACTATAAATCCGACTGCATATATGTTAGACAAAAATGCAGCTGCAGAAAAGCTTGTCAAAGTTGAATTAACTCCAACTCCTGAGATTATTGATACAAATATAGAAAGAAGTATAAGCAATATTATAAACGTAATAAGGGAATAAACTCTTGCAAGCATTAGCGGACTAAACTTTGAATCTTTCCAGATATATTCTGAAAAAACTAAAAATAAATTTCTACCTATGAAAAGAAGCGTCGCAACTAATATTGGAAAAACGTAAAGATAATCTATATATGGCATTATTGATGGATAAAGAACTTCGGCGTTTACAACAAAGAACACTACAAATGTTCCAACCACTCCCCATATAGGATCTAAGTATTTTTTGACTTTTGGCAGGCTTTGCCTATCATAAATAAAAGTAATGGCAGACATGGCTTCTGCAAGAAGAAACGCGAATAAGATTGCAAGAAGACTGTAATTTAACGTTATATAGATGTTCATTGCTTTACCCCCAATTCGCTGTTTAGATCCCTTTTCTTTATTACATTTCTAACAAACAGCAATGTGGCCGGAAGAACCACAATGTAAAACGCAATTATCGCTATACCTATTGGCACTATCGAAGGAGAGGTATTGGCAGCCGCTGAAACGGTCATTACATTGTATATTATCCAAGGCTGTCTGCCTACTTCATCAGTTACCCATCCATCTTCCAGAAGGAAACCTGCCAAAACACCTATAACAATTAAGCCCTTCAGCACTAGCGGATTATCAAAAGGATCTGAAAATATTTTATTTGAAAGTATCTTATTAAAGAAATGGTTTGACTCAAATTTGTCTCTTATCTTCCTTATATTCAACAACCAGATTAATAGAAAGATTATCATTACTACGCCTATCAAAACTCCAATGCCCACCATTATGTCAAATGTATTGTGTACGACTGCAACGGGTGGCCAAGTGCTTTTTGGATAAGCCGCTAAAGAGTCATTGCTTGCTATGGCCCCATTAAAACTTCCAGTAGCAAGGAAACTCATCAAACCAGGAATGTTTATTGAGTCTACAGTCTTGTTGTTTACAAGGAAACCTCCTATGACTTCGGCAACGTGCGGGCCTGAATTGAAGTTCATTTCAAGAGCAGCGAATTTTTCAGGCTGATAAACCATTAAGTTCGTTATTGATTCTATCCCTATTATTACTGTAAGAATTATTGAAATTATAACGATGGCAGCGGCTATCTTTGCAGCTTTTTTGTAGTATTCTCTTTCCATCCCTTTTGTTTTTAATAGCTTATAGGCAAAGTAAGCGAGGAAAAACGCAGCTCCAGCGAATATTGTAGAACCGATTACATGCCCTATCTCAACCCATGTAGTTGGTGTATTCAGCACTGCAAAAGGATTCACATCAATTATTTTGCCTGTGCTCAGATAATATGGAATATTAAATCCATTTGGAGTATTCATAAATGCATTTATCATAGTTATGAAAACTCCAGACATTACTGCTCCTATTGCGATGAAAACTGAAAGCAACCAGTGCTTCATTCTGCTTTTGAACTTGTTCCAAAAGTATATGTATATCCCCAAGAAGATTGCCTCTGTAAAGAATGCAAATATCTCCATATAAAGCGGCAGTATACCAACCTGACCTAAAACTGAAATGAATTTTGGCCAAAGCACAAAAAGCTCTATGGCAACTACAACTCCGCTTGCAGTACCCACTGCAAAGAATATTATAAGCGCATTTGCGAGCCTTTTAGCAAGAACATCATATAGCTTTATCTTATATTTTATAGAAACAAATTCGGCTATGCTCATCATTATTGGCAGAGTCATGCCGACAGTAACCAGAAGTATATGTACTGCCAATGAGTAACCCATTAGACCTGCATCGAATAATACAAGATTAACCACTATACTATTAACTTTTATGGTTATTTACGGCTTTTGCTACAGAGTATAAGATTTAAAGACGGATTATACCGCTTGGATAAAGTATATTTTTATTTGATTTTGAGAGCCTGGCCGCAAGCTTGTTTGATTCAATAGAGAGGTGAACAGGGACAAGCCTCTTTGCATGGCTTTCTTCAAAAACATTCATTGTAGAACTGTAAGTCGAGTGTTTCCAAAAATCTGCTTCTTTCTTCTTTTCATCTGTATAAGTCATTTCATGCAGTAGAATATCTGCTTCTTCTGCTCCCTTTACTACGTTTTGGCTATAAGCAGTATCACCGCTGTAAAAGATAGTTTTACCCTTATAATCTACCCTATAACCATTGTCTATGACAAGATGCCTGGCTCTGAAAGGCATTATAAAATCATATTTCTTGTCTTCAACGAATTCTGCATTTACCTTAAATTCCTTTGGAGTTTGCAGCGTTTTAAGCAGCTTTTCAGTGTTATTTTTTATGCCTTCTGGCCCCAATACTATGAGTTTATTTTGCGCATTATGTATGGCTCTATACCAGAACAATTCCGGTAGTCCGCTGAAATGATCCAAATGCATGTGGGTTATTGCTACGATTTCTATTTTTCTAGGGTCTATGTTAAAATCAAGCAGAGACTCTACAGTATGGGGCCCAAAATCAAAAACTATTTTGTCATCCAATGCAAATGAAATGTTCCTCTCTCCACGTACAATATTGGAACTCCACTTGCCTAGAAATCTTAGATTCATTACTCGGTCAGTTCTTCCAGGCTTTTATCTTTTGTTTCAGGTGCAAGGAATACTGTAAGCAGAAGTCCTATTAGTCCTGCTATTGCAAAGAATAGAAGCCCATAACCTAAACCATATAATGCTACTATCGTAGGAAAAGTTGTTAAACCAAGTATGGCACCGATCCTGCTAATTGATGTTCCCCATCCCTGGCCTGTGGCTCTTATTGTTGTAGGGAAAAGCTCCTGTCCATAAACGAAATCTGTGCTTCCCATACCCCATGATTGTGTAAGCTCAAATAAGATATACATAGTTGCGATTACCGCACCGGTTATTCCTACTGCGAATGCGTCTTTTGGAGTGTGCATCGCTATTATTGCCAAAACAAGAAGCGAAACGAACATACCTGCAAAGCCAAGTATTGTAACTGTCTTTCTACCCCATTTATCTACAGTTAGTATACATAGTATTGAACCGACTATAGCTACTGAGGAAAAGATTGCTGATCCTAAAATTGACAAACTGTGGCTTAAACCTAAAAGTATAAGTATGGTAGGCGTAAAAAGCCCTATTCCATAGAAAGCAACGTCATAGAAAAACCACGCTAAACCAAAGTATATTGTATTCTTTATGTATTTTCTGTCAAATAGTGTAAAAAATGAAACCTTATTGTGAGTGGCTTTTAAAGCATCAGAACTACCTGTTATTACCTTTTCAGACTGCTTTGCCTTTTCCACTTGTCCATTGTTTGCAAGCCATCTTGCTGATTCTGGAACCTTTCTTCTAAGTATAAGTACGATTATTGCAGGTATGATTCCTATTGCGAACATTACCCTCCATGAATTGTTGCCTAATGGTAAAAGAAGGTAACCTACTACGAATGCAAAAGCTGCACCTACCCACCAAGCCATTCCGTCGCTTGCTAGGAACTTTCCTCGTGATTTTTTAGGGGTTATCTCAGAGATAATTGTAGCTCCTATTGCGTAGTCAGCACCTATTGCTAGACCTAATATTAATCTGAATATAAAAAGAGACCAAAAGTTAAACGATAAAGTTATTGCCGCTGTAAATATTATGAATATAACCATATCCCAGAGGTACATGAACTTCCTTCCTTTGATATCGGTTATATACCCTATTGATAATGCACCAAAAAGCATTCCTATCGTTGTGGAAGCGGCCATTAAACCCTTTCCCAAAGGAGTGCTTGCATAACTGAAAGCAGATAATGCTGTTATTATGGTTAAAGCTACACCTATTATTGATATATCGTAGCCGTCTAGAAAAGTACCTGCAACTGAAAGCAAAGTTATTCTGTAGTGGTTTGAATTTGTTTTAGCGTTATCTAAAACAGAATAAGAAACGGTCTTTGTGGCCTTTTGCTTCTTTTGCATAATTTTTTATGCCTTTATTAGTATTTAAATCCTATCTTTTTTGATTTTTACAAAAATATGAAAAACTTTACAGTGGTTGACAAGTATATAGTATATAAGACAGCTTAGGATTTAAAAAACCGAAGTGGAATAAATTTTACTTAAGCTCAGTCTGTAAGGTTATCTATGCTTGTTAGACCTGTAAAAAGACATAAAAACGAAGCGGATAATATAATTAAATGGAGCAGAATGACCTTACAAGAAATGTCGTTGAATTAAGAGAGTCATTAAAAATATACGACCAGAGGATTTCCCAGCTTAAAGACACAATAAAAATGGTCGATCAAAACAATCTTGAAAAATACAAAGAAATAAAAATAGCACTGCAGGAGATAAACAATGAACTATCAAGCAGCAAAACCAAAATTTTTGAATTGGATGACGCGTTAAACAGATTGGAAAGACAGGCAGAGAATTACGCAAAAGTGCAGGATATAAAAGTGATAGAAAAATACCTCAGCTTTGTAGATCCTTCAAGGTTTTTAAATAAAGACGACGTTATTAAAATTGTAAACGAATACATGAACAGTAAGAAATGGAGCTAGGATATGAATTTAATGAATGCATTTAAGAAAAAAGAGGACGATATTCCAGATATAAGCTCTATGCTCAGCAATGGAATGAGCCAGCAAGATATTATAGATAGTCTAAGACAACAGGGCTACGACAGCACAGCTATAAAAGAAGCACTCATAAATGGGCTTAGAAGCAACAATGGGCAGCAAAACCAACAGAATGAAGCGCCTGCGCAGCCTGTACAGAGAATTCAACCATCTCAGCCGGTGATACAGAGCTCGAAACCGCAATATGAAAATACTCAAAATAGCATCAATAATCAAAACCTCGAAAGTATACAGCAGATTCTTGAACAGATAATAAACGAAAAATGGAAGAACTCCGCTTCCGAGCTTAATTCTTTGCGATCCAGCTTGAACATAAACACAAACTCAATAGAAACCATAAAAGATAACATTGAAAAACTAAATCAAAGGATAGACAGTATACAAAACACTATGGTTGGAAAAACAGAAGAGTACAATAAGACAATATCTGATGTAAATGTTGAACTTCAGGCCTTTGAAAAAGTTATAGACCGCCTGATACCAGCAATAAGCGACAGCATAAAAGAACTGAGAGATTTGGTAGATGACTTAAAAACGTCAAAGACCACTTAGTTTAAATATTAGTTCCCTTCTGTTTAAATATTGAAATAAAGGCCTGTTTTATTTTTAAATGGCATGTTAATCAGCAGGTGAAAATACAATGAGTAAAAAAAACCTTGATAAATTAATAGAGCAACAGAACGACGCAGAAATCGATAAATACATATCAAAGATTTTCAAGCTTTCGGCTGATATGAAGGAAAAAATGCACTTGGTTCAGGATTTCAATGGATTTAATAATTATTACATCTTTCTCTCAGATAATTTGGATTATGTCAAAAAAATTAATAAAATGAGCAATAAAGAAGTAGAGGTTTTATATTCTGCTCTAAAGCACCCAGTGCTTTTTGTAGATCTAAATTCAGACCGCTTGGATTACTTTTGTGAAATTTTTGACGGTTTAACGCCAGGATACGAATTACTTACAAAGAAAATGGAGAAGGGAGAAAATGACCGCTTATTTGAGCGTTATGCACAGGCTAAAAAAATAGACAACAAAAGAGATTTGGAATATGCCTGGATGTATCATATCTCCTATAAAATAAAAAAAGAGGGTGTTTTAGTTGTATACAATGGGGAGGAAACTCCGTTTGAATTTTATTTAGTAGAATCATCGAAACTAGGAAAAGACCAAAAGAAAATAATGGATTACCTTAATAAAATCGAAGATGAAGAAGCAGCTAGATTTATAAGTATTTCAGATAATTTTTCCATAGTTGATACTGAGAAAGGAATTGTTTATGCAATCGAAACCAGAAAAGACAAAGATGGAAAAGATAAATTAAAGTTTTCAAGCCATGAAAACAGAAAAGAGTTTAGTAACTTATACAAAATTTTGGATGAAGCAAACAAAAACCCAAATATAAAAGTGTTTGATTTAGACCAGCAAGATTACTCGCCTACAAAAGAAGCACCATCTGACATGTATAGGTGACATCCTCCCACCTCTAAAGAGCGTGGGCTTCCGCAGTTATTGACTGCCGAGATGGTTCCTGCTTCTCCGGATCATGGCTCGTAGACCTTACTAAGATTTTCATCTTAACAAGTTCCGCCGTCAGAGGATTCTCAACAGGCTTATATTCCCCTCTGTCCAAGGGTATTTGATTCAGTCTTATTTGCTTAAGACCGAAATTCCTTATGTTTATCGCTGCGTTTATATCCCCATCTAATTGTGAATTGCAACTTTCACATGTCCATTCTCTTTCTTTTAGCGTCAAATCACTGTTGACATGTCCGCATACACTGCATGTCTTTGACGACTTTTCAAACATTCCTATCTCTATCACGTTCTTTCCCTGGTTCTCTGCCTTGTACTTAAGGAACTGGAAGAATCTGCTCCAGCTCACATTGCTTATTGACTTTGCAAGGCTGTGGTTTTTCTTCATTCCCTTAATGTTCAATGTCTCTACTGCTATAGTATCGAACTGCTTGGTTATCGCTGTTGATACCGCTAAAGCATGTGGGTTTTCCCGCTCACCTTTGATAAACTTTTTACATTCAAGGCATCAATCTATCCGGAGTTCTTGGAAGCAAAGTTGCTTCAGCTACATTTTCAAGATTAAGCATCTGCTTTACTATTCTTTCTAGGCCCGTTCCAGAACCCCCATGAGGCGGAACACCATACCTGAAAAAATCTGTATAAAACTTGAATTTTTCAGGGTCCAAGTTCTTTTCCTTTAATTGCGATATAAGCACATCATATCTGTGCTCTCTCTGCGCCAAGGTTGTTATCTCTAATCCTTTGTAAATTAAATCTGCACGGTTTGTAACTTCTTTATTGTCTTCCTTTTTCATGTGATAAAACTGCGCTATTGACCATGGAAATTCCGTTAAGAAGAAAAAGTCGCTGTTGTATTTTTCTTTTACATACTGCCCCATTATTCTTTCTCCTTCTGGGTCAATATCCCCATCGTCCTTAAGTTTGTTACCGTATTTTTTTAGGATTTCGCTTGCTTCCTTTATTGTTATTCTCGGGAATGGAACTTGTGGATCATCCAATTTTATCCCGTAAAGCTCAAGGTCATTTTTGTTTCTTTCTCTTACTTCTTTAAAGATCCTAAGTATTAATTTTTCCATTACCGACATTACATCCTCATATGATTTTATGAAACTCATCTCCAGGTCTACGCTTGTGTATTCTGTCAAATGCCTTGAGGTGTGATGCGGCTCTGCCCTGAAAACAGGCCCTATCTCAAAAACTTTTTCAAAACCTGCAGCCATCATCATCTGCTTGTAAAATTGCGGTGACTGTGCCAGAAATGCTGTCTTATCAAAATAAAGAACCTGAAAAACATTTGCTCCTCCTTCTGTTGCCTGTGATATTATTTTTGATGAATGTATCTGATAGAATCCCTGGTCTTCGAAAAATTTTGTTATTGCGTTGCTTACAGTGCTCTGTATTTTAAAGATTGCCGCAGTCTTTGGCTTTCTTAGGCTCAAAAATCTGAAATCAATTTCCTTATCCAATGAAGACTGTACTTTTTCGCTTAAATTTAAAGGGACTGGCTGCTCTGCTGTTGTTATTATCTCGAGTTTTTCAGGTATTATCTCATACCCGTTTACTGCCTTTGCATTTTCCTTCTTTTCCCCAACTGCTTTGATTACAGACTCCGCCTTTATTTCGTTGATCTTTTCAAATATTTCTGGATTTGAATTCTTGGAGACTGTTACTTGGTACCTCCCGTTTATATCCCTTACAGTTATGAATGCTAATCCTCCAAGATTTCTTACATTCTCAGCCCATCCTTCTAGTTCTATCTTTCCGTTTTCATTGCTTATCATAAACATCTTTCTATCTTTGGATTAATAAATGTATTTCCCTATTTATAGCGTTATATCATACTGCGATAGATTAACAAACTTCAGCTCAAGCTTTACAAAAAGTTAAATTCTTTCCCAAATTACAATAGAGATGGAAGAAAGCATTGAAGGAGCTAGGCTGCATACCGCAGAGCACATGTTTGCAAGGGCCCTGCAAGAACAAGGATTAGACATACATGTAAGAAAAGCTGACACATACAGAGAAGATGATATCGGGAAGGTTTACATAAAAGAAATAATACCTTTTGAAAAAATAACTCTGGCTGAAAAGAGAGTAAATGAAAAAATTCTAGAAAATTTGGCTGTAAAAGAGGAAAATTTTGAAAATTTGGATGAAGCAACAAAAAATAACCCTAAATTAAGATTCAATGAAGACAGACTTGACAAAGAAAAAGAGGTCAGGGTCATATCTATAGGGGATTATGACTTTTCAGCATGCAAACACCTGCATGTAAAACAAACCAAAGAGATTGTAATGTTTACTGTAAAACGAATATCTTATTTGGGAGGTGAAACTGAAATAGAATTTTTAGCAGGGACTTATGCTTTAATGTTTTTGATGCAGATAAAAAACCAGGTGATTAACGCCGCAATGGAAAGGCATTTCATTCCTGAAAAAATCTTAGATTACATAAAGAATGAGAATGAAAGAACAAACGAACTAGAAAAGGAGGAAAAAGAAATTTTTTACAGGATTTTGGAAGAAAACCCGCAGGTTATACTACTGAAGGAAGTAAAAATATCAAAATTTTATGGAGAGCTAAACTATTTCATAAAAAACAACCCAGAAAAATGCGTTAACATAACAAATGGGAAACAGATAATAATCCTGAAAGGAAAAGACTGTACAAAGGACTTGCAATCATTCGGAGAAAAAATAAAGGGCTTGGGATTTGCTGGCAATGTAACAGATAATTCTATAAACGGGAAGATAGATGAAACAAAACTAAAAGAGGTTATGGATTTGTGGAAAGCTTAAATGATATCTCAAAAGAGATAGTAAAATGTACATTATGCGAGCTATGTTTAAAAAGGACAAATGCGGTTCCTGGAGAGGGAAACGAAAAAGCTGACATTGTTGTAATAGGCGAAGCACCAGGCAAAAATGAAGATTTACAGGGGCGGCCGTTTATAGGCATGTCGGGAAAATTCCTCACAAAAAACCTGGAGAGCCTTAATATAAAAAGAGATTCGGTTTTTATAACAAACGCTGTAAAATGCCGTCCTCCTAACAATAGAAAACCAAAAAAAGAGGAGTTAGATAAATGCCGTTCTTATCTTGTAAGGCAACTTTCTAGTATAAACCCTAAATTAATACTTGCATTGGGAACTTCCGCAGCAACTTCTTTAGGTATTGAATTCAAGCACTTAAGCGAAATAAAGGGCAAAGTTATTGATATCTCGTTAAATGGCAAAAAATTTAAGTGCCTTGTTACCTTCCATCCCTCTTTTCCAATGCGCTTTCCCTCGGCAAGAAAGGCCTTTCTAAGCGATCTCTCAATGGCCTTTAACTTATACAAAAATTTATCTACATAGTAATAGTAAAGTATTTATATGAACTTACTTCATAGTATATAACATGAAAGTAGCTAAAGATAAGGATAAAAATATTAACACGGGAAAAAACAGTAAAACCAGTAATAAAGCCGAAGGCCAACCTTCACAGAACAACACTAGCAAGCAGACTTTAGATGACCTAATTAAAGAAAACGGCGATTATTATAATGCATTAAACTCATTTGTAAAAACAATAAAACAATTTGAAACAAACCAGTATAACAATTTCTCTGATTTTGGGAGAAACTTTCTAGCAAGTTTTAACGCATACTTAAATAATAGCGCAATAAAAGATGAAGAGAAGAAAAGGAACCATTCGTATATCGCTGCTTTGGAGGCAGGATTGAACAACGCTTCTGTAGAAACTAGCAAGAAAAAGGAGTATATCCAAAGCACAATAAACCAGTTTACTCCTGCTTTGTCGGCTGAATATAACAAAATAAAAAGCACTTTAACCCCCGAGCATTATCATAATATGGCGCAGAGATCTTTGAATGACCCTATGATAATGCTTAACCCTTTTACTAACAATTTAAAGCAGGAACTTAGCAAAAACAATGCATATGGAAATAGCATAAAAACAAACGAGCTTTTAAAAGATATGGAAAATGACTTAAAAAATAATGAGTTTTCAAAGCTTGCAGACTACTTCCAAAGAATACCCTACAACAGAGATGCTTATAAGAAACTAGATCTTAATGACCAACAGATAGATACTTTAATAAGCAGCATGGACAAGACATTCAGGGATATATCTGAAGATTTAAAGCAAGATGATAAAAAGAGATTGATGGGGACTATGGCAAGTATAATATCAAATGAAAACAATACCCAGTTTTCAGATTCGGATAAAAAGCATGCTGCAAATTCATTCAGCAATGCAAATCCAGATCCAATGACTGGCCTTTATCTTGCTTTGAACTCATCAAGAGGTGCAATCAACCCTGGGAGCAATGGAATGAACGCAGAAAACATTGCAAAAATGTTAGGAGTTAACCCTTATTCAGCTGGTCCTGATATGGGGTTAGGTTATTAGGAGGTGTTTTATGAAAGTTGTAGGATTTGTTTCTGGAGCAGGATACAAAGCAATAAATACGAACGGTTCTGACGCAATAGCTAAAAGCTTTAATTACACCGAATGGAATGACACTAGAAAATACAACTTGCAGAATTTCACTGGTTCATTGCAAAGGGAAATGGGCACTGGTAATATTGCTGATTTAATGGCTTATAATGAAATTGCAAAAGTACAAGTGGCTTCAGAAATGCCAGGTGCAAAAGTTGTAGGTTTAGAAGACAAACTTTCTGAGATAAGAAGATTAAATCAATTGGAGCAATCTGGTTTAGAACCGCACAAGAACCTTGGCCCATTCAAGCTTTTAAGATATGAGATTGTAAATGCCGGTGCATTGAAAACATACGATGCAACAGGCAATATAAAAACACAAAAAATGTTCAGACTAAAGCTAGAATATGGTTACAGGCTTATAGATAGAAAAAGGGCTTACCACCAAAACATGCATGACCTGGCTTTGCAAGTACTGCAGAACTCTGCAAACAAAAGGATCCACTTTGGTAATTTGGATAGAAGATGGTTTAATGACAGGGTTTATGCTGATGACCTACAGGTAGAATTCTTTTCTCCTTATAGATGGGGAGGAAGCTATGATTACAGAAAGACTAACCTGAGAGATAATAGCGTTTTATACAGACACGGACTGGCTTACAAAACAATGGAGGCAATTTTTGGAGGAACAGTAAAAGGGCTTTTAGTTGGGCCGAGAATAAGTGTAGTGTCAACAAAGCCAATGCCTGAAGAGAGAGTAAAGGACTTAATGAGCATACTTGACCTTAAAGGAGCATACTCTATTGAAAAGCAGGAGGAGAACAATTAAATATGGCAAAAGGAGATAACCTTGAGAAATTAATATCTGAAAGATTAATCTCTGAGGGCTCAAGCGCCGTTTACTTTAGCCTTAATCCGGCTGTAACAAGCAATGAGCTGTGGACAAGAGAGAATGGGCTAGAAAAAAGCATAAGCACAAATAAACCTGGAGAGGCCGTTACATTAATTGGCAGGGCGGAAGGAGAAAAAGGCAAAGAATCTTACTTCCTTCACAGTGTTTATGAAATCATACCATTTTCTTCAAAGCCAAAAGTTAGGAAGGAAGAAGATAAAGACACCTTCAAAAAAGTGTATGAAAGCATGATACCAGGTGTAGCTTATATTAATCCCCTATCTATAGGTATAAACAATGAAGACTTCAATAACCTAGACAAAGAGACTGGGCCTGTAAAAAGAGGCAACAAGGAATTTCTTGGTGTTGTGAATTTGGATTATTTAGTTGGTTTGAAGAAAGGAAAGATAAACGCTTACTTTAGAAATGGTGCATACTTAATAAGAAACCCTTCAAAAGAAAATAAGCCAACTAGTAATTATAAGATACTGGATAACATAGGCCAGGGTGCGGGTATAATCTCCTCAAAAATAACGAATAAAATAGCAGATGCATATGGCTTTCCAAGGCCTAAGCCAGGGGACATAGTAGTCGGAGTAGGTTACTTTGAAGATACAATAATTAATTCAAAAATGGAAGAAAAGCAACCCTATGCGTTTTCAATGGTCGTATCTGCAATTGGAGACAGAGTGCAAGTTCCGCCTGACGTAATAGACAGCTTATACATAGAGGTTATTCTAGGTGTAGAGAATAAATTAGGAAAGAAACTTGTCTAAACGCTTAAAACCGTATATCCAATAATTAATTTATAGACTATTATAAGACTACAAAACAACAAACACAATCTTTCAAAATAAGCACCTTCTTTTATAATTATTTTAGGTTTATTTTACTACAGCCTTATTACTACTCAATTCTTTTCAGCTTATAGTCTTCTAAAAGCCTTTTGTCTTCTATTTTAGTAGGCGAACCATCAATAGGGGATTCAAAGCTCTTAGTCTTTGGAAACAGTATAAAATCCCTTATACTCTGCTTTTCCTTCAGGATAGTAACAAAACGATCAAGGCCTATTGCAAAGCCAATATCTTCCGGAGCTCCAAACTTAAGTGCGTTTATGAGAAAACCAAAAGTATTCAAGGCTTCCTCTTCCTGCATTCCTATCATATTAAGTATTTTAAGCTGCAAATCTGCATTGTTTATTCTAACCGCCCCTCCTCCGATTTCATTTCCATTCAACACAAGATCAAACTGCCTGCCCCTTACTTTTTCAGGTTCTTTTTCTAACAATTTTATATCATCTGTAAATGGAGCTGTGAATGGATTGTGTGATGGATTTAGTTTTTTAGTTATACTGTCAACTTCAAACAATGGGAAGTCAACTACCCAAAGAAAAGAAAACTTGCTGCTGAATTTTCCTATCTTATCCCCTATTACCTTCCTTACCTTGCCTAATGCCTGTAAAAGAAGCATTTCATCCAAGTCAGCTCCAAATATTATTATATCCCCGTCTTTTGCCTTAAGAGCCGCAATTATCTCATTCTCTACATTTGACAGCGAACCTGCAATTGCCTCTGGTATGGATTTCAATTTTCCATTTTCAACAAAGAGCCATGTAAGGCCTTTTAACCCGTTTCCCTTTGCAATTTCTATCACATTAAGCATGAAATCTTTTGTTATTCTTTCAGATTTCCCATAGTCTGCTTGAAATGAAGCTGCCTTTACTTTACCTCCGCTTTCCAGGACTCTTTTTATAATATTATAACTACTTTTTTTCATTGACTCTGTGATATCGATTATCTCATAGTCGTATCTTAGATCTGGCTTATCGCTGCCGTATCTTTTTATGGCTTCTCCATACTGCAATCTCTTAAAAGGTAATTTTATGTCCTCATTCATTATTGATTTTAGTATCTTTTCTATAAGGCTCTCTATCAAAGACATAATATAGCTTTCATCTTTAAATGAAACTTCCAAATCAAGCTGAGTAAACTCTGGTTGCCTGTCCTCTCTTTGATCTTCGTCGCGAAATGCCCTTGCTACCTGAAAATACTTATCCAAACCTGCTATCATTAAAAGCTGTTTATATATCTGCGGAGACTGCGGCAGAGAATAAAACGTTCCCTTTTTAATCCTAGAAGGCACTATAAACGGCCTCGCGCCAGTCTCATAAGTATCCTTTACCAAAGTAGGAGTTTCTAGCTCAAGAAAGCCATTGTCCCAGAAAAACTGCCTTGCTAATTTAGTAACCTTGTCCCTAAAAACTATATTACTTATCATCTCTGTTCTTCTTAGATCTAGATATCTGTATTTTAACCTTAAGTCTTCTGCCGCAAGGAACTTGCCTTTTTCATCGGTTATTTCAAATGGCGGAGTTTCTGCTTTGTTTATTATAATCAAGTCTTCAACTATTACTTCGAACTTCCCTGTAGGATTTTGTTCATCGATAGTTTCTTTGTCTCTCTCTTTGACTAAACCCTTTATTCTTATAACGTATTCCCTTCCAAGGGTCTTTGCCTGCTCTAAAAGATCGCCGTCAAAAACTGCCTGTGCTATTCCAGTTCTATCTGCTAAATCAACGAAGAGTTTTCCACCATGGTCTCTAATGTATCTGCACCACCCGTTCAAAGTGACCTCTTTATCGACTAATTCTGCAGACAAATCACCGCAATATGCATCCATATCCTTAGTTATTTAGCATGCTTTTTATTACTTTCTTTATAAAATCTGCAGCTTCCTTCCCGCTAACATGATATTTTTCCTTTACTTTCCCTATCATAAAACCCATTGCCTTTCCATCATTAATTCCTCTATCAAGTAAGCTCTTATCTAAAGAAAGCATCTCCTTTATACCTGCCTCAATTTCCTCTTCATCTGCCTTTTCTTCATATTTGCTTGTCCTGCCAAGAAGCTGCAGAAACCCATCCTTCTCAAGCGAGCTTATATCCTGCTTAATCATCTTCTTAAAATCTTCCTCAGAGTAATCATCTATACCAAAAGATGCGAGCTTCTCTATTAAAGAAACGCCTTTTTTGAATTCATCTTTACTTAGACCGATTAGCAGCGAAAGATTTTTCTTATTAAAGAGTATCAATTCCCTTATTGTTTTTTCGTTATACTCCTGCTTGTATGCAAGTTCCTTTGCTACGCTGCTTGCTATTACTGCTTTTTGTATTGATAATTTAGTAGTGTCATAAAACGTTAAATCAGGCTCAAAAGTGAAGCCGTATTCTTCTTCCGTTTCCTTTTCCCTTGAAGAAACAGTTTCGTCTGTATCCTCCTTGTAAGACCTTGTTTCGGCGTTTATTTCCTTACCCTCTTGTATAAGGGAGGACTGCCGTCTTATCTCATATTCTGCTGCGGCAATTAAATTTCTAACTCCAGTAACGTTTTTTATCTCTACTCTCTTTTCTGCCAATGATATGTTTAGGTCTGTCTTTAGTTCCTGGTTTATGTTAACCCCTTGATAGTACAGTATGCTTCTTAATTCCTCTATGAAACCCTTAAGCTCATCTAGGCTTGTTATATCTGGCTCTGTAACTATTTCATTTAAAGGCACTCCTGACCTGTTAAAATCTATTAAAGAGTAATCCTTTTCGCGTATTATCCTTGCTGGGTCTTCTTCTATCTGAACCCTTCTTATTCCTATCCTTTTACCGTTTAAATTTACATAGCCTTTAATTCCTACTGCGCCGTCTAACTGCGTTATCTGGTATCCTTTTGGTAGATCGGGGTAAAAATAGACTTTCCTAACAAACCATGTTTTTTCATTTATTTCACAGTTCAAAGCCTTTGCTATACTTGTTGATATCTCCAAGGCCTTTTGATTTAAAACAGGTTTAGCGCCTGGTAAACCTAAACATACTGGGCATACGTTTGAATTAGGCTCTTCCTGATTTTCATAAGCTAAATCCGAACAGAATAACTTTGTTTTCGTAGGCAACGCAACATGCACTTCCAGCCCAATTTTCATCAGCTTACCTCCTCCTTAAACTTGTACTGGAAATCATTTTCCCATTCTGATAAAAAATCTAAAAGAGAATAGTCATTAAAATGATCTGTTATTACCTGAGCACCAAGAGGCATCCCTTTTTCATAAAAATACGGAAAGGACAGGTGTGGAAAACCACACAAATTTGGCGGCACGGTAAGCATGTCCATTGAATACGCTTCTACAGGGCTTATGTCTTTTACTTCGCTTATTTTTGGTGTAAATATGGGCATAGTTGGCATTATAATAAACCCATCTTTAAGAATTTTATCCATCCTTCCTATTATTGCATGTCTGATGGCAAGCGCCTTCTCATAGTATTTCTGCTTTATGCTTTTGCTCCTTATGAATGTCCCAAGTATAACCCTTCTTTTTGCTTCTTTCCCAAACTGCTTCCTGGCAGACATAAAAAATTCATTGTAATTCAATGAGAAGTCTTTGACTTTGAAGCCGTATTTGAATCCCTGGTATTTTGCAAGATTTGTTGAAGCCTCAGACATTGATAATATATAGTAAGCAGGAACTGAATACTCCAGATAATCCATCTTTACATGCTCAATCTTATAGCCTTTTGCGGATAATTTAACTAGCAAATCTTCAAACCTGTCCTTTATTCCTTCATTAATCCCGGCCATTAGATTATCAATCACGTATAACTTGTTTGGTTTTTTATTAGATATTGCAGTTGAAAGGGAAGTGGTGTCATTTGGATCACTGCCAATTGTACTTTCCATTACTTCTCTTATGTTATCCGCACTTTTCCCCATGAAGCCTATTTTATCCAGAGAACTTGCATAGTCTATCAAGCCATACCTTGATATTACACCATAAGTTGGCGTTAAACCTGCCACTCCGCAGAAGGAAGCAGGAGCAGATATTGAACCGCCTGTTGACTCTGCAATTGAAACATGTTCTTTTATTAAAGCCGTTGCTACTGCACTGCCAGAACTGGAACCTCCCACAACATATTCTTCATTAAATGGGTTCTTTGCAGGGTTCTCTGAATTCAAACCAAAACTCCCAAACCCGAATTCGTCCATGTTTGTTTTGCCTATTACTGAAAATCCGGCCTTTTCCAGCCTTTCAATCGCCGTAGCATTGAATCCTGGTGTATAACCCTGTAATATCTTAGAAGAAGCAGTTGCTGGCATTTCCTTGACGCAAATATTATCTTTTACGCTTATTATCTTTCCATTTTTTTCTTTTTCATCTATAAAATTAAATGCATTTAGCTTTTCGTTTGCCTGCTTAAGCCGCGAAATAAAACCTTTGTATTCATCGTCTTTCAAACTAAGGAACTTGCCAGTCATATTTTCGGCCCCAAAAAATAAAATCTGTAATTTTCCCCATTGTAAAATACATTCTCGATTTCATTCTTATTTTCATTGCTGTCATCTCTAATTTTCTCAGGAATTTCAACTGAGTGAAACGCAAGCTCTTCATCGTTTAAAGAAACATCTTCAAGTTTGTCAAAAAACCTCAAGATATCGTTTATATCCTTCTCTATATGAGCCGATTCTTCTTCGTCTAAGTCTATTCTAGCAGTCTTTAACAACCTGTTAAATTCATCTTTTTCCATGGTTAAGATACAATACTATAATCTACAATATTAAATAAAACAAACTGTATAAAAGATAATGAAAACGCTTGTTATAAAAATACATTTTGAGATGGATAGAAACACAAAAAAGGAAAGCGCATCGCTTCATAAAATCTATAAGTGGGCCGATGAAATTTTCAAATCTGGTTATACAATTTACAAGACAAAAGGAGTGTGGAATGGAAAAGCTACTGACAGCTTCACAATAGAAAGATACGAAAAGAACCTTAAATTAGCGGAAGACAAAAATTTTATCAAGAAATTAAAAAGACTGAAAGAGGAACTTAAACAGGAAGAGATAATAATAACTAAGTTTATCGCGGATATGGACATAATCAAATAAGTTATGTTAGCTATTTTAACGACAATTTTCTATTAAACTAATGCAAAAAAAAGTAGAAAACACGATATTGATAGCTTTGTTAGTGATATTTCTACTTTACTTTTTGTTTACTTACAATCTTTCTCAGGCGATAAGGGACCTTGAGAGAATAAATCTCAACTTTGTACCATATATAGTATTAGCTTGGGTATTGTTTACTGCCCTAAAATTTTTACCATGGGAACTGACGCTTAAAAAAGTCAGGATAAAACTGCCTCTGCTTAAAAGTTTTCTTTTGATGTATGCATTTTTTGGTCTTGGAATGGGAAGCGCGGGAATCGGGCAATTCATACCCTTAAGAAAACTAGACAACTTCAAAAAGAACGCTAGGTTTTTTTCAGTTAGCATAATGATTTTTTTGGGTACAACTGGAGGCATATCCGCAATATTTCTTGCACTTATCTCTTCTATACTTCTTTCTAAGTTTATACTATACTTCTTATTCATATTTGCAGCCGCTTACATATTCATAACTATACTAGGATTCGAATCTCCATACAAGAAGTTTATCGCAACAATAAAAAACAACAAGAGACTAAAAGCCTCAAAATCAATAAAAAAAGGGCTAAAATACATAGAGGGGATGAGAAAGCAAAGAAGCCTCATGGCCCAAAGATACCTTATATCTGGGATGCTGCTCTTTATACCCTCATTAATATCAGAGGCATTGCTTTTAGTCTTCATTCTTGCTGCATTCAATGTTAACATCTCGTTACTGGCAGGAATATTTATTTTTACTGTCTCGGTGACTATAGGAGGGATATCTTTTCTACCAGCTGGCATGGGCGTGGAGGATATATCTTTAGTAGCACTTATGGTCTTATTTAACGTACCTGGAGTTCTGGCACTTGCTAGTCTGATAATATTCAGATTTCTAAATACCTTAATGGTTATATTAGTAGGATATGCTATGATGGGTTTCGTAAGTTTGGATAAAAATGTTAAAAAGCTATGAAAAAGAAAATAAATGTTTTGCTGGTTTCAGTAAGTTTTGCACCGAGAAGCGGCTTAGGCATAATAGAACACGGTGTACTCTTCTATAAAGGCTTAAAAAAATACGCTAAAAATATAGATGCAAAAGCTTACAGTCTGTCAAACAAACAATTATTTGACCGTATTAACAAAACAAGTAGAGCAGCCACGTTAGATCAAGATCTGGCAGATAGCTGGAAAAAAGGAAAACCAGATATAATTCATTACATGTCACCAGGGGTATTTATTTCCAGTTTGGTTCTTAAGCCAGTATTTAACATTAGATCAAAACAGATAGTATCTGTACATGATTTAGACATGTTAAAAAAAATACCAAAGATAGGCATAGACAACTACATAAACAAAGCTACTGTAAAAGGTTACATGTCCATTCCGGTAAAGGCAATGAATAGATTTGTACACGCTATGGAAAAAAGAGGGATGCTCCTTACAATTAAAAAGGCAGACCATATACTGTGCGTTAGCGAAGATACTCGCAGAGACCTTATAAATTTAGGCGTTGAGCCCTATAGGATATCCGTGATATACAATATAGTAGGAAAAAACTTTAAGAGACTCAGAAAAAAACATAAAAAAGATAAAATTATAATAGGGCATCTTAGTAGTTATGCTTACAATAAAAATGTAGAGGTATTGATAAAAGCCTTCAAAAAAGTAAAATCGGATAAATTTGAACTGCATCTTTATGGTGCCAAATTACCATTTGAAATATCTGATGACAAAAGGATAAAGTACTTCGGCTATACTGATAACACAGTTAAGATGTACAATTCGTTCGATGTGTTCGTTTTCCCCTCTCTTTGGGAAGGATTTGGAATGCCTGTGATGGAGGCTAAACGCTGCAAGGTTCCTGTGATAACGTACAAAAAAGGAGAACTGCCAGACATAGTAAAAAGAAACACCCTACAGTTTAAAAACCAAGAGGATTTGACAAATATGATAGAAAATATGAGATGGAAAAGGATTGATTTAAGTAAAGCTTACAATGACACAAAGGAATGTGAAGAAAAGGTTATAATAAAAAAAATTGAAGATATGTACAAAAAAGCAATGGAGGAAAAATAATGCTAATAGGAACTTCAAGCTCTGCTCACCAAGTTGAGGGAAATGACAAGAACACTGATTGGTGGCATTTTGAAATGAACGGGAGGTTACCTTATAAATCTGGCAGTGGGTGCATGCAGTACACTTACTACAAGAAAGATATACAAATAATGAAGAAACTTAAGCTAAACGCTTACAGATTTGAAATAAACTTTTCTAGGGTTATGCCATCTCCTGGGATAATAAAC
>JAKACB010000046.1 GCA_021796445.1 Nanobdellota archaeon | reverse complement strand
CTCCCCATAAGCTCTGGTACTTACGTCGGAAAGGTTACTTTGGTAAAGGAAAATGGGAAACCAGAAGCACAAATAATGATGGATCTCCCGATATCTTATATATCTACCTCATATATTTTCAATCCATCAAGCGTTTTCTATAATGTTTCATTTTTAGATACTAACGGCAATTTAGTAGGGGATGTAAATTTTACTCTTATCATATATAATCATAATAAAGTTATAGCTGAACAAAATGAGTCTACTTTAACTGGCTTTTATTCAGGTAGCATAACTCCTAGTAATGGGGGTCAGTTTTTGTCTGGATCAACTGCAGAAATATATGTTAGCTCTTTAAATATAATAAGTCCGTCATGTTTGCTGCCTCAGCAGTTACTTATTATACCAAAAAATATAATTAATTACATCCCTTTAACTATAAAGAATAGCCAACCAACTGCAACACCTTCCCCATTCCAACAAGAAGTCGTTGTTGATTCTGCGGATTATCAGCAGTATGAAGCTTCAAATCTACAGAATGTAGAGTTTTTTTATCCAAATGGTACTATCATAAACTCTTGGTTAGAATCAGGGAATTCTAATACTGTAACTAGTTCTGTTTACTGGCTTAAACTGAGTGGTATACCTGCTTCTTCTTCTATCACAATTTATATGGGGTTTGCTTCAACCTCTACTAATTTATTCAATACAGTAAACGATGGTGAAGCACCTCAATTATCATCAACATACGGGGCTTATAATGATATAAGCAATGTTATGAATAACGGATTAGAATACCAAATTTACTTTGACCCAAGTGGAACTTGCAATAGTGGTAGCTACCAGAACAACGTGTACGCAGCCACTTTAAACGATGGTGTAAAAATAAGTTCATGTGCGGTAATGTCTTCTTCAACTCCCCCATTTTATACTCCGCTTTTAGGTAGTTCGCAAGATGTTGATGGAACTACTGAATCAAATGTCATAATAAATTATCAAGAAGGTTACTCAGGAGGCTCAGCATATCCAAATCCACCTGTTTCAAATACAGGAAATTCTTGGATAATAAAAGCAATAGGTTGGGCGGAAGTAAATTCCTCAACTTCTTTTTCAGTTGGATCAGATGATGGAATTGCATTAGGTTATTCTACTTCTGCTTATGCAGGTAATGGGGCATACTGGATTGGAGGAACTTCTAATCCAAATAATTTAGTAAATGAATGGCATACTGAAGGTTTCACTGCCTATTCAGGTACGATATCAACTATAGGAACACAGAGGATAGAATTGGATTACTTTGAAGATGGTGGTGGTGCGTATACCTCATTGTGGTCTAATAATTCCATTGATTATTATTCACCATCTGCACCTCCAAATGGTGTTATGCCTTCTGTAGTTTTTGGTATTGTGCAGCCACAGATTACTGTATTTGTTAATGGCGTTAAAGACGGAAATGATGGAATAGCTTATGGTAGTTTAACAAATATAAGTGCTACTGGT
The DNA here is from genome assembly GCA_021796445.1 of Nanobdellota archaeon. Next base: position 3,511 of record JAKACB010000046.1, on the reverse strand, counting down.
ACAGCTTACAGTCATATAGGTTTGATGATAAACGGTTCGGTGGTGGTTCCACTTGGTTCTTCAACGTTGCTTTATAAAAAACAGCTACCTGTGGGTTTATATAATATAACTGTTTTTTCCAATCAATCAAACCTTGCAAACCAAACTTATTGGGAAGCTGTAGCTAACATACCTAAAAATGTAAAAGTTTTTGTACCAATATCAATAACAAACCTTGAATCTTCTGCTACATCAAATCCGTTTCAGGATAACCTATCAATAAACTCTTTTGACTATAACAAATTTGAAAATCAAAGCTTAAGTAATATTGAATTTTTCTCTCCAAGTGGGAGTACAATTCCATCTTGGCTTGAATCTGGAGACTTAGCAGATTTTAATGGTGTAAATAGCTCCGAAAACCTTTCAGAAAATTACCCTTTTAGCACCTCTAGTTCATTTACAGTAAGTGTTTGGTTTAAAACCACTAGTGACGGTACAGTTTTGTGGAATGGTAATTCAGAAGATGCTAATTCTTCAAGTTGTTACAGCCCTATTATATATGTAAATACAAATGGGGATCTAGCAGGCGGAGATTGGGTAAACTCTCAGCCATTTGATACAAATTATTTCGTAGCTAATGGAAAATGGACTTCCGTAACAGTAGTACAGACTCCTTCTCAGCAAACACTATATATAAATGGTACTCAAGTAGCAACTTATTCAGGTTCTCCTCAAACATGCTCTCCTTCTTATTGGATCATAGGAGATGGGAAAACAACTGGCTGGAATAATGCACCTAAAGGAGTTTTCGATTTTAATGGTTATATCTCCAATGTTCAATTTTATAATCAGGTTTTTTCATCTTCAAAAGTAGCCTTACTTTATGATGAAGGGTTAGCAGGTGCTCCTTTGAATAACTCTGGATTAATTGCATGGTATTTACTCTCAGGAAATGGAAATGAGCAAAATGGTCATAATAATCTGTTGATAAACAATATACAGTTTAATGGCGTTTCATCTGCAAGCACTTCTACAAATTATTGGCTGAAATTAGGTAGCATACAACCGAGGGAATCCTATATTGCATTCATGGGTTTTGCATTACCAAATATAAGCTTGTTTAACAACATTAACGATGGAGAAGCACCACAAATCTCTACAAATTATGGTGAGTATGATGACGGTGCAAATGTGTTTTTAAATTACTATTCAGGAGCAAGCGATAGCGGGTGGACTATATCAGGTACTGCCGGACAGACTACTTCTGCTCCTTCAGGTTCGCCATTTGGCACAGATGCGTTGTATGCATTAGACTCTGGTGGAAATTATCTATACACAGTAGCAAATGGTCAGTCTACTAACATGATAATTGAATATTACACATACATTCATGCTTTAAATGATGTCTTCTTTTTAGAAAGTTCTAGTGGCAGTGGGCAGTTAGCAAGGCAAGGAGATAGTAGTGGCTGGTACGGAATAGCTGCGACAGCATCATGGACATCCTGGTCTGCACCTCCAGATACTGGAACCTGGAGTGGAGAATGGGTTCTTTCTGAAGTGGTGGTTGCAAATGGAGTTGCTACTCAATATCTTTCCACCACTCTTGGAAATTATGGAAGTGAAATAGGACAAAACCCTTCTAATACTTACACGGTTTCTAATAATGGTAATTATTTGGGGTTAATAGGCGATTCAGCAGGCGATGGCGATGAATATTGGAATGGATTAATAATAAGAGCTTATCCTCCAAACGGCGTAATGCCAGTTGAAACTGTTGGTGCATTAAATGGGCAGGTAAATTAATGTATAAATTCTTGCGAATTTTAATATAGTTATGACAAGTAGCATTAAGACTGTAGTAACTGTTGGACCAGCGTGCGATAGCTATGAGATGCTTAAAAAAATGATTCTTAGAGGAGCGGATGTATTTAGATTTAATCTGTCGCATGGTGATAAGAAATATTTCAGAAAGGCAGTTGCAAATGTTAGGAAAGCAGAATTAGAAACAAAAAGAAATGTTCTGATGTTTTTTGATCTTCCGGGCCCAAAATTAAGAACTGGAAAAGTTCATGGAGACCGGTTGGAAATAAAGGAAGGAACAGAATATACTTTTGGTAGAAACGGCCAAATACAAGTTTCTGATGAAATAACAAAAATGATAACTTTTAAAAGCAAGTTGCTTTTATCTGATGGAAAAATAGAATTCAAGCCTTTAAGGAGAGAGTTTGGTCTTTTAGTTGCAAAAGCTCTAAACAGTGGCGTTTTGTTAAATGAACAAAGTATAAATTTTAAAGGGATTTCTTATCCAGGAAAATACCCTACAAAAAAAGATAAAGAGGGGATTAAGTTTGGTTTAAGTCTGGGGATAAACACCTTTGCTTTGTCTTTTATCTCCAGTGCAAAAGATATAGAAAATGTTAGGAAGATAGCTGGAGAGAAAAGTGTACTGATAGCAAAAATAGAGCGTATAGAAGCAGTAAAACATTTTGATGAAATTGTCAAAGTTGCAGATGTAATAATGGTTGCTCGCGGAGATCTTGGTTTAAATATAGACATAGCGGATCTGCCAGAAATTCAAAAGAAGCTTCTTTCGGTTTGCAATGAAAACAGTAAGCCTGTTATAACTGCCACGCAAATGCTTGAATCAATGACAAACAATGTAATGCCAACTCGTGCAGAAGCCGATGATGTTTTTACAGCTGTAGACGAAGGAACAGATGCAGTAATGCTTTCAGAAGAAACTGCTATAGGAGTTTATCCATTAAAGGCACTGGCAATGTTAAAACGAATAATAGCAAAATATCATTATTCTGGTATTGTAAAAAGATATAAAATCGCAGATATACATGATGCCATATTAAATTCTACAATAGACCTTGTTATAAACACTAAGATAGATAAAATAATAACATTTACTCCTTCGGGTAGAAGCGCATTTAGACTTTCAAGATACCATCTTCCTCTGGATATATCTGCCGTAACTACCAGCAAGACCACTTTTTCCAAGTTTTTTTTCAGCAAAAATGTAAATGGGATATTAGTAAAAAGCCTTAAAACTGCAGAAAAGGATCTTTTTAAGATAGCAAAAGAAAAGGGCATAAAAAAAGCCATAATAATTTCTGGTTTGTCATTGAGTGAGAACTCGACGGAAAATATCAGAATAATAAGTTTTTAGTAGGATTACCCTATTTTTTGTTATAAATAGGCATATTGAGATAAACTATTAAAGGATTTATGTATTAAATGAAATACAATTGCAAATGTTAACCTATTTAAACGTAAAAAATCTATATCAGTAAATAAAACAAATGTAATTACAATATGGGACATCAGATAACTAAGAAGAGTACTCCTAGAAGAGGAAGTTTGCAATATTACCCTATAAAGAAAAGCAAACGGCCTTATAATACAGTAAATAATTTTAAGGATTTAGAAAAAGGAGAGGTAGGAGGTTTTGCAGGATATAAAGCAGGGATGTTGCAATTAGTTTATATTGATTCAGACAAGAATTCGCCAACCTTTAAGATGGAAG
>JAKACB010000045.1 GCA_021796445.1 Nanobdellota archaeon | reverse complement strand
AATGAAGGTATAATACTTGTGCAGCATAAGCTGCTTGGCAATACTGCTCCAATTATTGAGCCTAAAGTCAGCTTTTTGCTTGTCTTTGCCTTTAATTTGTAGGAATAAACGTTCATGGTTATAACTAAGCTGATTAAAAAAGACACCGCAAAAGCTGAAAGCAAATCAAAGTAAATATAATACGACTTAAAATCTATTATCCCTGTAGCAGAGCTTTCTAATAGGTAAAAATAGAGAGTAAATACTGCCACAAATAAAATAGAAAAGAGAAATGCATACCTTTTCACAGTCATAACTCTCTTTATATCCTGAATCATGTGCATATATGAAATATTTATCATATATAAATCTTTTTATATTTCATATCTTAAAATATTTAACCTAATAAAATAAAGTAAATTAATGAATAATCAGAGGAAAAGAAGCGCCGATACTTATATTGTTTTGGCCATTATGGTTTTATTTGCACTGCTTTTGGTTTACTATGCGTTGACTGCTGGAAATGCAAAACAATTGTCTGTAGGAGTTACAAGCTGGGAACTGAAAAGCGTTTCAAATCCATTTTATCCAATACACATAGTAAACATAACGAGCGTCTTCAATGGTTCAAATAACCAGCTTTACATCTTGGTTAAACTAAAAAATAGCGGTAGTTCTGATATAGGCTACCTTTCAGGTTGTGTTTCTGCTTTTTCTGGAGTTGTTTATCCAAAATATGCAGCAAATCTAAGTTATGAAAAGAATGTAGCTTCATGCAATGCAATTACGGTAGCAAAACTTCTTCCTAATCAAACTGCTACACTTCAATGGCCTCTTCAGCCGCAGGTAATAAAAGTATTAGAGGCAGGTAACTTTAATGTAAACCTGACTTTTCCATTTGGCTTTTACAACACAACATTTATACGCTGCCCAAGAATCAATCTTTCCTGCCCAGTAAATTTTGATTTCAGTGGTTTTACTATGAATGCAACTATACAGGTATCCTTCTCTGCAGTGAATTAAACTTCATTGTATTAGCTGGAAAGCTATATAAACCTTGAAAAGTCTAATAATAATATAGTAAGTCATACAAAGTGACTTTGGTCGATTAGACCTTAAATCACGATTAACAATTTGGCCCGAGTGGGTCTTTTTGAATAAATAGGAGGTGTTGAATTATGGCAAAGATAGGACCTACTTCTTTTAAGTATATCCTTCATGCAAAGTTTACCGCTGACAGTCTGATTGATAAACCAGATGTTATAGGTGCGGTATTCGGGCAGACCGAGGGTCTATTAGGTGAAGAATTAGATTTAAGAGAAGCACAGAAAAACGGTAAAATAGGAAGAATAAACGTAGAGAGTTCTGCAGCTGGCGGAAAGACTAATGGTGAGATAACTATACCCACTTCTTTGGGAATGGCAGAAACAGCATTGATAGGAGCAGCGATAGAGACTATTGATAGGATAGGCCCTTCGAAGGCTACAGTTTCAGTTGATAAGATAGAAGATGTAAGGATCTCTAAGAGAGAATACATTATGAACAGAGCTCAGAAGCTTCTTGAAGAAGCTATGAAAGTCTCTGAAGTTGATACAACAGAATTACTACAGAAACTCTACGAAGAGGTAAGGCAGAAGGAGTTCGTTGAATATGGCTCTGAAAAGTTACCAGCTGGTCCGGATTTAGAAGACTCAGAAGAGATAATCGTAGTAGAAGGAAGAGCAGATGTAATGAACATGCTTAAGCATGGCTTCTCTAACATAATAGGGATGAATGGAACTAACATACCAAAAACTGTCATCGATTTGAGCAGAAAGAAAATAGTCACCTTGTTTGTGGATGGAGACAGAGGCGGTGACATGATAATAAACTCATTCATGCAGCAAGGACATGTAGATTTCATAGCAAAAGCCCCTTCAGGAACTGAAGTAGAAGAACTTTCAAAGAAGGAAATAAACCAAGCACTTCGCGCTAAAGTACCTATAGAGGACTATGACCCCTCATTAAAGAGAGAATCTTCCGCCCCTAAAAAAGTGGCTCAATCTGCAGCAGTTGAAGTGTCACCAGAAATAAAGGAAAAAGTTACACCTTTAGTCAATGATATAATAGGAACTAGAGGAGCGTTTCTTGTAAACAATAAGTTTGAGATACTTGGAAGGATACCCTATAAAGGAGTTGAAGACGCTATACTCAATCTAGAAAACATATATATGCTTGTTCTTGACGGCCTGGTAACCGATGAAATATCAAAGGCAGCCGAAGAAAGCGATATAAAGTATGTCATAGGAAGCAAAATATTGGCAAGCAGTTCGTCCGTAAAACTACTTTCATATGATGACATTGGCTACAAATACAGGTAAACTTACTTTGTAATGGCTTTAAGAGCAATATAGACTGTGCGATTTACTTGTAGTACTTAAAATAAAGCTAGCTAAAGTTATATTATAAAAGTAAAAAAGGCAAGCATTATTAAATGAATTATAATAATTCAATATTTTATGTATAATATGGTTTACTTTAAACCTATAATCTTCTTCGCTTTTTTATAGAAGTATTCTCTGTTTTCCTTAATGTCTGACAATCCTCTTTTAACTAAATCTTCTGCAACACCCGACGCTATCCTTGGATACAATTCTCTTTCTTCCATATTTGGAACTATATAATCTTTCTTTAATCCTTTTTTCTGTGCAAATTTTGCAAGTTCTTCTGCAGCTACTATGGTAGTATAATCATCTATCTTTTTGGCTTTTGAATCAAGTACGCCTCTGAAAAGTGCTGGAAATATAAGGCTGTTGTTTATCTGATTTGGGTAATCAGATCTTCCTGTGGAAACAATATAAGCTCCTGCCTTGTAAGCTTTTTCAGGAGAAATTTCTGGGTTTGGATTTGCATCTGCGAATACTATTGGCTTTGAATTCATTTTTCTTATCCACTCTGGTTTTATGCTGCCTTCTCTGCTGAATCCTATAACAATATCTGCACCCTCAAACGACTTGTCAGCATCAGTAACTGAGTCTTTATTGGATTTTTTCATAACTTCATATTTCCATCTGTTTGTTGTTTTTATTATCTCAGTGTCATCTCTGCCGTTGTAAAGCGGACCTTTGCTGTCTCCTATTATTATGTTTCCCGTGTCAATACCATACTTTTCAAGTATACGAAACAATGCAATATTTGCGGCCCCTGCGCCTATCATGACAATCTTACTTTTCTTTAAGTCCTTATCAGCCAGTTTAGTAGCATTTATCAGTCCTGCAAGAGCAGCAGCAGCCGTTCCCTGCTGGTCGTCATGCCATACTGGAACTTTTAATTCCTGCTGTAATCTTTCCAGTACTTCAAAGCAGAATGGTGATTCTATATCCTCTAAATGTATTCCCCCACTTGTTACTGATATATTTTTTACAACGTTTACAAATTCATCTACTTCCTTTGTTTCTATCGGTATAGGTATGGCGTTTACTCCACCAAACTCCTTGTATATCAGAGATTTGCCTTCCATAACTGGCAAAGAAGCAAGCGGGCCTATATCTCCAAGGCCAAGTACTCTTGTTCCATTTGTTATTATAAAAATTGTATTCCATCTCCATGTCAAATCCCATGACAAACGACTGTCTTTGCTTATTGCAGTAGAAACAGCCGCTATTCCAGGAGTGTAGACTATTGACAAGTCTCTTAATGATTTTATTTTTAAAGTCGGTTTTAGTTCTATTTTGCCGCCGTATTTCTTTGAGTAGTCTATTGCCAGTTTAGAATAATCTAGCTTCTTATCCATATATTATTATCGTATGTGCTATATTTAAAGATTTTCCCTTTTTCCGTTGAATTTTATCCCTTTTTATACGATTCATAGAAAAAAGCAATATTTATATGCTAAAAATAGTAAACAGAGATATGGATTTTAAAGTTGCTGGTATAAATGAATTAAGGAAGGGAGACACTATACTGGTAGACGACCAGTTTATATGCAAAATAACTGACCTAGCGTTAAGTGCTCCAGGAAAGCATGGGCATGCAAAAGCTAGAGTTGAAGCTGTTGGCGTTATAGATGGTAAAAAGCGAGTTTTCGTAATGTCTGCCGAGGACAGGGCCAAGATTCCAATAATAGAGAAAAGAATCGCACAGGTGATAAGCCTTAATGATGGCAAGGTCCAGCTTATGGATATGGAATCGTATGAAGTTTTTGATGCAGACATACCTGAAGAATTAAAGGATAAAATGAAAGAAGGCGCACAGGTTACTTATTCCGATTTAATGGGCCAGAAACTAATAAAAGGAATGAAATAATTATTTCGGATTCTTATTATTTATTTTAAAGAATCATTATCTAACTTTGTAGTTATCTAATTATTTTTATGTTTGTAAAATAATCGAAAATGGCTAAGAATACAATTTAACAGTTTTTACTTTCAAAATTTAATATCTAAAAATTCAGAGTTTTATTGTTATACCTTATTTCAAAGAAACATTTATATTCCTTGATTTATAGTAAATAATATGCTATTTAAACCCTTAAATACAGATAATCTAAATTTTTTAACAAAAAGTAAAAGATCACAGTCAGCTTTAGAGTATATGATGACCTACGGCTGGGCTATTCTAATCATAGTCATAGTAGCAGTGATATTATACAGCATGGGTATCTTCAATCCATCATCAAGCATAACGACAACAAGCATAGGCTTTAGCCCGTTCACAGTTTCATCAACAGTATGCAGTCCAGCAGGCTTATCAGTTGCAATAATAGGAGGAGGATTGCCAGATACAGCAACCCAGGCAACAATAACAAAGATATACATAACCTCGAATACAGGCACGACAGCCTTAACAAAAGCGTATAATCTTACAAAAACAGCAATATCACCAGGTAAAACAGCAACAATAATAATACCGACAGTAGCATGTACGTCAGCAGGAGTAAAGTATTCTATCTCAGCTAAATTACAGTACAGTTATTCAACACCAGCAGGAAATGTAGTTACAAACACAACAGGTACAATAGCAGGAACTTCCTCAGCAAATCCAATAGTAAAGTACGTTCCATTGACAATAACATCTTCAGCAGCAACCCCATCACCTTTCCAGCAGATGGTAATAGTCAACATGAATAACTACAATTCATATGCTTCTTCCAACCTTTCAAACATAGAATTCACATATCCAAATGGCACGATAATACCCTCTTGGAGGGAAAACGGGACAAGCAACAGCCAGACAGTATTATACTGGCTAAAGCTAGGTAGTTTCACAACAACCACAGTATACATGGACTTCTTTTCAACATCATCAAATGTATTAAACACAGTTAATACCGGTGAGGCACCACAGCTAAGTTCTAATTATGCTCAGTATGATGATGGAGTACATGTATTTTATCTTTACTTTAATGGAAACACTCC
>JAKACB010000011.1 GCA_021796445.1 Nanobdellota archaeon | reverse complement strand
CTATTACCTTTCCAGTTGTAGTGTTTATGAACTCTACGTTCTGGAACTGGTGACCGCTGCTTAGATTTATGTACTGCTTGTAGCCTGAATACGAAAAGTTTACCATCTGCTGGAATGGCGCTGGAGTTGAGGTAGATTGAGCGTTGTCAATGCTTATATTTATCAGAGAATACTTTGAAGTGTAGTTATATCCATTATTATTATAAAATACTTTCCAATTATTATTAGGTAATCCAAATTGTAAAAAGGAAGTAGTACATTGCGTATTGTTTGAAAAGGTTATAGTTATATTATTTTTCAAAGTAGATATATACCCTGAAGAAGGGGAGGGATAAAAGGTATTTACACAGGACAAACCGTTGTTTGCTTTTATAGGTATTTCATTTATTTTATAAGAATAATTACCTGGAGAATCAAAGAACGCTATCTTATTATTAGTAGAACTTTCGTTAAACCCGTTAAAACTGACATACCACTTCGTTCCTGTAGGTAAATTTTTCTCATAAAATAGATAAGAGCAGTTCCAATTACTTATGTTTGAACTCTCCCCCACATATGCATAACCGCTTGCACTGCATTGATTGCTTATCTTTGCGTTATAAAGATAATTGCCATTACCCGAGGATAGGAAATTTATATTTATGGGTTTTCCAGTAGTGCCGGACTTATTCAAACCATTATAATCTAAAGAGAACGTAACATTTTGATTAATATTCGTTGCATTGAATTCAGTAGTACAATTCCAATTTGTGAAAGTGTATGTACTGCCTGCCGTAAGATTAATATCACTATTTGAACAGTCAACATTGGAGGAGGGCTTAGCTAAGAATATGCCATTAGAAGTATTAATCCCAGATGTCTTAAGAACAGACGTTACACTTGGCATAATCCCGTTTGGAGGATAAGCTGATAATGCTAAATAATTAAGAACATTCGAACCTGACGTTTTTGAATAATATGCGGAGGTTCCTAACCACACATAATTAGTAGAACTAAAAGGGATTGAACTATCAGTATACAAATTAAATCCATTATTAACTAGAAGTACCGTATTTGAATTGAAACCAACACCTATTAATGGACCAGAAGAATAAGACAAACTATTAATTTGTGAATAACCTGAACTGGTTATTGAGTATAAACCATTAGATATGCATTCTCCCCCAGGTATATATGAATATGAAGGATAATACATTATCGCACAAGTACCTTCTATTGAGTTACTGCTGCTTTCAGATATTCCTATATTAGTTCTATATGCATAAGCTCCCGCTCCAGTACCAGTAAAGGCGAAGAAAGGATTACTTAGATCTGTTTGAACATAAACACTTGCTGCAGTTGCACCATTGTTATTGTTAGGAAGAGTTAAGTATAACCCATTATTGTAAGAAACACTGCCACCATTATCTACAGATGTAGCAAATCCTGCTGGCGCCGAACTCCCCTTAAAATTCCAGTATTTTATAAATACGTTTGCACCATTGTCGTATTCTGCATACGTTGGAGAAAGCTGAGGAGCCTCGCCAGTGGTATTAGTGTTAAATAAATTAGTGTCATTATTCACAAACAGCATAGCTACATCCTTTATAGTAGTGTCTGCAGGTATTCCATTTGGCAACTTTATCCAGAAGATGGCATAGCTGGAAGTGTAGCTTTCAAGCCAACTGTCTATTACCTTTCCAGTTGTAGTGTTTATGAACTCTACGTTCTGGAACTGGTGACCGCTGCTTAGATTTATGTACTGCTTGTAGCCTGAATACGAAAAGTTTACCATCTGCTGGAATGGCGCTGGAGTAGGAACAGACTGGGTATTCTGGATAGATAACAAAAGTCCATCCCCAAATAAAGAAATACTTTTGTTTATCCCATCGTAATTTACATAAAATATTGAATTTGCAGGCAAACCGTTTTCATAGAACTTAGTTATACAATAAGTGCTGTTAGAATATGAAATAGTAATATTCTCTCCTGCTATTAAATAGCCAGAGCTAGGCTTTGGAGTATAAGCTGTAGTACAATCCAAACTTGAAGAAGAATTACGAAGAACTGGCACGGAATAAGAGTAATTTCCTCTTTCAGTAGTAAAGTTTATCTCGGACATTGATGAAGATTTAGATATAGTATCATAGTTTACATTCCAATTATAATCTAAAGGTAATCCCGTTTCCTTGAAATAGGTAGTTATAAATGTTGCATTTGAAATACTGTATGGCATTACACCATTTGGAGGCTGTGAGGGAGAATAGTAATCTATTGAATTATTTGACCAGACCGCATCCTCCCCTGGTCCTCCTTGATTTGTATAGTCTATTTCTAGCCTGTAACTGCCGTCTGTAGTTATAGTGCCGCTATGTTGAGTAGCAGATTCCGATACCCAAGAATTGATTACGTTATTTGGATTGTTTGAAGTAGAAGACCCTCCAAGCCAAGGAATTAATGCCCCGCCGGAATTAGAATAACCAATTCCCATGCCATCATCACTTAATCCATATATTGTTGTTGGGGAGTTGACTACTGCAAAGCCTATTGCCTTCATTATTACATACTGCGGATTGGTTATAGGCGGATTTGGAAATGCACTCCCTCCGGAATAACTGTACTGATAATTAATTATCACGTTTGGCTCTGTTGTTCCATCAACATCCTGAGAACTGCCTGTTAATGCAGATAAATACAATGTTGATCCTGCTGTCGCTGTCAAACTACCATAGGAGAAAACCGAATTTGGTGTTAACTGTGCTTGGTAAACACTTGCCTGTGACTGTATACCTCCTCCATTTAACTGGTAAAACTGGTACAATAAACCTGAATTCATCACATTGGCTATATTGTTGTACTCACCGTATGTTGAGGAAAGCTGTGGAGCCTCTCCTGCTGTACCGGTGTAAAAATTATTAGAATAAGAAAGGAAGGTTTGATTGAATACCATGTTGATAGTTATACCACTTTCCGCTGGGATGCTTTTAATTTTTAGCCAGTATACAGTGTCATTTGACGTATTTGAATTGCCGGATTCTAACCAAGAAGGAATAGCTGTTCCATTCTGATATGCAAACATTATATTTGTTAATTTGGAGTTTTCATATTTAGAATATTTTGAGGAATTGAAAATAAGCATCTGTTGAGAGGGTTGAGGAGTGGATTCTGTCTGATTATTATAAAAGGACACAGGCATTATTACCGGTTTCTTATAAGCAGCTGTATCATTTGAAAATGCAACTGTAATATTTGACCCAGTAGCAATGTAACCTTTGGAAATATTTGACAAGAACCCCGAGTTATAATCTACGGATGGATAAATATTGAAGGTGTAATTATCATTATAGGAAGTTGTAAATTCTATAATATTTGATTTAGAAGAATCATTTTTCCCGTTTAAATTCACTATCCAAGTATAACTTGAAGGTAGCCCATTCTCTTTAAAGTAGGTATGACAGACGCTATTGAAATTTATCACTTCTGTAGAGCCGGAAGTAACGCTACCTGAGGATGGAACAGGACTAAAATCACACTGAGATTGGTTTTCTGCCTCTACAGAAAACGCAAAAGAAGACAAAGTAGAAATATTGAAGGTTATATTGCTAGAAACGGAAGAATTTCTTATACTATCATATGTAACTGACCAATTATCTCTTAATGGTAAGCCGGTTTCATCAAAAGTAGTTATGCAAAATGAAACCGAAAAACTTACATTTATCTCTGAACCTGCGGCCACACTTCCGATTGCGGGAGTAGAGATGTATTTACAACCTCCTATATTTACCGGATGCACTGTAAAATTGTACAGACCTTTAGTGGTGTTTAAAGAAATGTACCGTTTAGTAGATGCATTAGACTTATTTGAAAATGTTACATTCCATTTTGTATTACTCGGCAAGCCGGATTCTGTGAAATTAGAAATGCAATAATTTTCTGTAAACTTTAAATAGGTATAAACCCCTGCCTTTGCATATCCACTTGATTCATTGGAAACGAAATAACAATTATGATAATCAACCGATGGTATGGAAAATGAATAATTCCCACTGACAACATTGAAACTTATATCTGATAAAGAAGATGAATTAGTTAAATTATTGTATTTTACGGACCAACTAATGCCCGAAGGTAATCCCGTTTCTATAAACTCGGAATAACAATAATTGGAAAAGTTAATAACGGTGCTTGAGCCTGCAATTAGGTAACCTTTGCTTGGATCAGGAGTAAGGTAACAATTCGCTGATACTTGTATCCTAGGGACTGAAAATGAGAAATTACCATAAATTGAGTCTATGTACAGAGAAGTATTAGAAGAGTAATTGGTTATGCCGTCAAACTCAACACTCCAAGTTATCCCCTTAGAAAGGCCGGTTTCATTAAAGGAAGTTACACAGGAAGAGGAAAAAGAAAGAAGTAAAGAAGAGCCTGCAGCAATATGACCGCTACTTGGATTTGGAGTAAATATACACCCATCTTCTGTTACACTATACCCAGTAAAATTGAAAGTACCTGGAATAGTTGACAGCGCTAATGAAGTTTTATTCGAGCTATAATTTACATCATCATAAGTTAATGTCCATTTTGTATTTGAAGGAAGATTGCTTTCCGTAAATGTAGTGTAGCACCTTGTCTGATTAAATACCAGATAAAATGTGGACCCTGCAGCAAGTTCTGAAGAGCCATTCTTTGCAACATATAAGCAGTTATTTAAAGTTAAGTTTTCGACAGTGTACTTAAAACTGCCTGGGGGGGTTACAAACTGGATACTGGTACTTGTAGAGTTTATGCTCTTATTATCATATGTTAAATTCCATTCACTGCCGGGAGGCAGCCCATTTTCATAGAATACTGTTGTGCACCCTCCGCTGTAATCTATGCCTATTTTTGAACCAGCTATTGCATTTCCAGAGGAGGGATTCGGCCGGTATGAGCAACTGGAATTGCCTATAAACGGCAAGCTATACGCATAAGTGCCATTTATTGAAGTTACTCTTATAATAGTGCTATTTGATGAAACTGTAGTACCGTTATATGTAACAAACCAGTAAGTATTATTCGGCAGGCCCGTCTCATTAAAAGTAGTAGTACAAGATGCTGCAAAATGAACGGTAAAATGGCCTCCAGCCGCAGTGCTGCTAGACAGCGGCTGCGGAGAAAATATACAGTTAGACAAATTTATTGGATAGAACTTAGCTGTAAAAATTCCTGCGGGTGTAGTTATTGTAACATTATTGTTAGAAGGAGTCTCTGTTATTCCATCAAACGTAAGTTTCCACTGCGTATTAAAAGGTAAGCCGGTTTCTATGAAGGTAGTATTACAGGTATTTTCAATAAAGGATATACTTACATTTCCGCCTGCGACAAGATAACCAGAAGCCGGAGAAGGCAAAAAGGAGCAATAGGCATAATCAACTGTATTCAAAGAAAACGAGAAATTGCCGGGTGCGGTAACAAAATTTATATCTGATAACCTAGAAGAGTTGACAAAATTATCATACTCAACGGACCATGAAGCACCAGAAGGCAAACCGTTTTGAGAAAATGTGGACAAACATTCTTTCGTGTATGAGATAGTGGCAGATTCTCCAGATATTAAGTATGAAGAATTTGGTTTTGGATAATAAAAACACCCTCCCCCTATGTTTATAATTGAAGGTTCATATGAATGATTTCCAGGCAGAGCGTATATGACTACTGAAATATTTGAAGAACTTCCTGATATCCCGTCAAAAACCACGCTCCACTTTGTGCTATTCGGTAGGCCCGTCTCATTAAAAGTGGTTTTGCAACGGTTTAGATATGTAACATTCACATATGAGCCCACTTTAACAGTTCCGCTTGGTGAAGTCAAATTTATATAACAGCCCTGGGCTGAAATGCTTTTTGGCTGTATATAATAATTATAGGAGGTATTTGAGAAAGAACCATTAAATGTTATTTTTGATGTATTGGATGCTTTTAATGTACTGTTAAAAGTTACATTCCATTTTGTATTACTTGGTAAGCCAGTCTCGTTAAAAATAGTAAGACAGAACTTACCTGTAAATTTTATGTTCAAAACAGATGAGGAATTAAGTGTACCTTGGGTTACATTTGAAGTGTAGAAACAACCGTGATTTTCTGCTGTGAATACTTTAAAGTTGTATGCTCCCGCATTTGTTAAAAATGAAATTTGACTGGAATTGGAGGAAGCATTTATATTATTGAAGGATACATACCAGGTAGTCCCACTTGGAAGACCCATTTCCTTGAAGCTAGTTATGCAATCATTCTTAAACAGTATAGAGAGATTGTCGCCAGGAGTTATTGATCCCGATGACGGTTGCGGATCATATGCACAAAACTTATTTATAGGAATGCTTTCTACTTTATACGGATTAGCTGATGAGTTTGAAGAATTAACTATTATCCTATTTGTTGTTGAAGAGTACAATGTATAAGAGTATACCTCTCCAGGTATTGGTAAATTATAATCAAAATAAGAAGGAAAAGAATCATTAACTTTCCATTCTGTACCATTGGGTAAACCTGTTTCAGTAAAAATGGTTTGACATGCGGCACTAAAATGAACTATAATGGTAGAACCTGCCATCATTAGATTATTATAACTTGCGGAGAAAACACAACCATTTATCTTTACAGAATGAATATACACAGAGTAATTCCCAGGATTTGTTGTAACTAAAATTGATTTTTCTGTAGAGTAATTAGTTACATTATCTATAGAAACGCCCCAATTTACATTTTTCGGCAGGCCAGTTTCAGTAATATTAGAAATGCATGAACTTGGGGAGAAATAAACGCTAGCATTTTTGCCCGATACAAGATTACCGCTGGAGTTAAGAGATGTAAAAGTGCAGCCCCTTCCAAAGGCAGTTGGTACATCATATGAATAATTTCCGGGTAAATTCAGTATGGACAGGTTATCTCCGTAAGTTGAAACGGTATCCCCATCATAAGTTACAGACCAGTGTACATTGCTGTATAAACCAGTTTCGTGAAAGTTTGACAGACATTTCTCAATATAATTTACAGTGACCTCTGTCCCAGCTGTGTCATTTCCAGCAACTGGTTGGGGTATAAAGTAACATGAGCCACCTGCGCTAACATTACTTATTGAATAAGGAAAAGTACCATAACTAGTCTTTATAGCAATTAAGTCGCCTATTGAAGAGTTAGGCTTACCGTTGTAATTAACACTCCACAGACTGTTTGCTGGTAAATCCTTTTCATAAAAATCTGTATAGCATAAACTGCTGAAGCCTATGACCGGGGAAGAACCTGCATTTATAAATCCACTAGATTCATTTGGTGAAAATACGCATGTTCCTAGGGTTATCTTTTCAACTGAAAATGAGTAGTTTCCTGGAAAGCTGCTAAAAGAGATTGAATTTGTCTGAGAATCCGAGGCAGTGCCATTAAATATTGCCTGCCACGAAGTTCCTTTTGGTAAACCAACTTCTGAAAAAACCGTGTCACAGGTTGTAAGATTGAATGTTACATGTACATCCTCTCCAACGCTTGTAGATCCGGAACTTTGATTGGGTGCATAGTTGCAGCCATTATAACTTGTCTGTGGCACTTGGTAATAGTACTTACCTCTGGGGAGAAGAAATGACACATTTTGATTTATAGAATGCTTTGTTAACCCTGCAAATGTAACGGTCCAATTTGCCCCAGACGGCAAACCAGGGTCTATAAAATCCGTTGTACAATCATCCGTAAATCCTATGGTTTCATTCGAACCGGCCGTTATACTACCGGAAGATGGAGAAGGGACATAATAACATCCCCTACTTATCGGTTGAGAAGGAATTGAAAAAGGATAAGAACCATTTACTGTATAGAAAAAGATTCCGGTTGATATTGATAATTTTGTTTTATTATCAAAAGTGGCATTCCACTCCGTATTATTCGGAAGTCCTGTTTCACTAAAAGTTGTGGTGCATTCCCCAGAAAATGCTATAAGTTGAAGTTCTCCCGCAAGTATAGTTCCATTTTTGGGATAGGGAGTAAATACACAGTTTCCAACTTTTATTATTGACACGTTATAATAGAATGTTTTTCCTTTATAGTAAGGGAATTCTATCGAAGAGTTAAATGCACCGTCCCTTGTCTGATTGTCGTAATCAACTGACCAGGATACTCCTGCTGGTAACCCTTTTGAAACAAAAACAGTATGACATGTCTGAGAGAAAGATATGGTAATGGAGGATCCCGCCGTTAAATTCCCGCGTGATGGCGTAGGGGAATATACACACCCGCCTTCGGTTGCATTTGGAATGGAGAAACCCGAGAACACATTGGTAGTATTGAATCTTATTACACTTGACGTGGACTGCAATGTTTTATTGTTATACTTTACAGTCCAGTTCAACCCCACAGGAAGATTCTTCTCCAAAAAGGAAGTTATGCAGCTTGCAGAGAACTCTATAAGAACAGAAGAACCCGCAACTATCGGATTACTAGAATTTGCAATTGGATTAAACGTGCAATTTCCTAATATTACAGGCCTTAAGCTTAGATTGCTCAACGTATAGTTGGTACTTATTCTTAAGGAATAAGAAACCGAGTAAACGGTTTTATTGTCAAATGTCACATTCCATTTTGTACCCACTGGCAGACCCTTTTCACTTACCGAAGTATTACACAATGAAGTAAAAGTTATTAAAACAGTTTGGCCTCCCGTAGCATTTCCATTTTTCGGATTTGGAGTAAATATGCAGTTATTCTTATCAATTACTGAGACGTTAAATAGTGGAATCAAAGAGGCTGAATTTGTAGGAGTAAAAACTATCCGAGTAGAATTTGAGCTATTTGTTGTATTATCATACTTTACGGTCCAGTTATACCCCTGGGGCAAACCGCTCTCTAAAAATGTGACTGCATTTGATTTAGAAATGCAGGTTGTAAAAAAAATTATGTATTTTGATGAACCGGCATTAAGGTATCCAGACTGCGGATATGGGTAATAAGGACAACCAGCGTAGTGTGAATCTGAGATTGAAAAAGGAAAATTGCCGTTGGAAGAAATAAAAGATGTTGAATTTGTGTCCACATCCTTAGAAACATTGCCATAAAGAACTGTCCAATTTACTTTGTTAGGTAAACCATATCTCACAAAAGTAGTATTACATACCGATGAAAAAGAAATATAAACGGAATTTCCAGCAATAACATTTCCAGACCCGGGGGAGGGGGAGAAAATACAGCCGTTTAAGAAGACTTGATTAACGCTAAATGAAAAACTTTTGAGAAAAGAGGAGTAATTTAGATAATTTATATTTGAATACAATGTGCCAGAAGGCAATGAAACAGACCAAAGAGTATCTAATGGTAGCCCAGACTCATAAAAAATTGTGTATTTCGGTACTGGAATAGTTTTAGTACTATTTGTAATGTTTGTAGGTGGGGGGGTAACACTTATGTTTTTAGGAGCGGTTATTGTTATTGGCTTTAACCCAAGCAATTTTGCAATGTTGAAGCCTAAAAACCCATTAAGTGTGCTCAAAAAGAACAATATTATAAACAGTATAGTCATCACAACCAAAAACGTTGTGAAGTGCACTTTGTATCCCTTCTTATGAGCTGGTGTAGTAGATTTCATAATATTCTTTATATTATAGCTATAGAAATACCAATATAAATATAGTGTATAATATAAAAGACTATGAAAATGTTCTCCTGGAATGTAAACGGGCTAAGAAGCGTGGCAAGAAAAAATGAAATCCAGAAGGTAATAAACTCTAGTGAATATGATGTTATTTTATTGCAGGAAACAAAAATCGAAGAGATAAACGGATTAATAAAAATGGACGGCTACTCTTCATATATAATGCCTTCAAAGGTAAAAAAAGGATATAGTGGAGTTATCGCACTATGCAAGGAAAAGCCAATTAATGTTATCTATGGCATTGGGGATGAAAAGTATGATGACGAAGGGAGGACATTAACCCTTGAACTCAAGGACTACTTTGTTATAAACAGCTATTTCCCGAATTCAAGGAGGGATTTAAGCAGGCTTTCTTACAAGATAGAATTCAACAAAAGCATACTTAGATTCATGGAAAACCTGAGAAAGAAAAAACCGATAGTTATAGGGGGAGATTTCAACGTTGCACACACTGAATTAGACATAGCGAGGCCGAAACAAAACGAAGGAAGCGCAGGTTTCACTCTGAAGGAAAGGAAATTCGTAGATGAACTTATAGAGAAAGGATACATAGATACTTTCAGGCTATTCAACAATAAAAGTGGAAATTACTCTTGGTGGACTTACCTTTACAAAAGCGCAAGGGAAAACAATATAGGTTGGAGGATAGATTATTTCTTTGTATCGAAGGAACTTCAAAAAAGGGTAAAAGCAGCAGGTATACTTGAAAAGCAAGAAGGTTCTGACCATGCTCCTGTTTTTGTAGAGATTGATTAAAATACGGGCTGGTCCTGAAAGATGTTTATACCATTGTTTCCTATGTCAAAAGGATGCATTCCTGTGCTATGCGAAGAAAATCTCATCTTAACTATGGAAATTGCCTTCTGATAGAAATTCTGGTTGTATATCATTGAAAGAAGGATTACCATGTCTGAAAGGTATATAGGTATTGCTATGTCCTCTGATAATTCCATCCTATTTATGTCACCGTATCTCTCTATTGTAACCAAAGCTGTACCAAACTCCCTTAGCATTTTAAACGTGTCGGTAAGAATATTTCTCTGTAAAGTTGGATCTTTTACTTCCCAAAGAAATGGAGTAAGGGGGTCTATTACTATCCTAGCATGCTTTTCCTTCCTTGTTTCAAGTATCTTCGGCAGCTCTATTGAAAGAAAATTCTTGAAATCGTGCCCGCTCATCCTTGAAAAGACAAAATTCGCATTTAGGTTTTCCTTGAATTCCTTGAATCCAAACGAATCACATTGTTCTAGAAAGGAATCTATGTCCTGCTCCATGCTTATGTAAAAAACCTTTTCATTGTTTTTCAGCCCTTCTCTAAGAAATTCCGTGCAGAATATACTTTTCCCGGCACCGGGCGAACCATATATTGCTACTATGCTGTTTTTCACGAATCCGCCATTCACTATTGCATCGAATCCACTTACACCGCTTTTGATCCTTTCAACCATATTTAATAAAGCATTTCTTAGGATTTATTAATTATCTCCTAAGCTTTAATACCTCTTTATATTCTAATGTATTTATAACATCCTTTTTCTCAAGCCAACCCCTCCTGGCTATGGCTGTAGCAAGGTCTAAAAACCGCAAGTGCTCCGTTCTATGGGAATCGCTTCCTAAAGAGAACTTTATTGAGTAATCTTTTGCTTTTTTTACCAAATCAAACGGTAAATCTGACCTTTCTGGGTAACCGTCTATCTCTAGTAAAACATCATTTTTTTCACAGGCTTCCATTACTTTGTCAAAGTCAAGCTTTAATCCTTCTCTTTGTCCAATTACTCTATCAGTCGGATGCGCAACAGTATTTATCATCCCGCTGTTTATTGCCTTTATCAGCCTATTTGTCAGTTCTTTGCTGCTCATGTTAAGATTCTGGTGCATTGCCCCTATGACAAAATCAAGTTCATTTAAAGAATCGTTTTTTAAATCCAATGAACCGTCTTTTAATATTTCAAGTTCTACTCCTTTCAATACCTTTATGTTGCTTTTTTCATTGAATGAATCTATTTTTTTGTTTAGTTCAGCAAAACGTTTCTCATCTAAGCCATGAGCAACCGGCAGGCTCTTGCTGTGGTTTGTAAAAGCGATGTACTTTAACCCTCTTTTTTCAGCAGCTGAAGCCATCTCCTCCAGTGAATTCATTCCATCGCTGTCCTTGGTATGAGCATGCAAATCCCCGATAACTTCCGTGTAGTTCACAATTTTGGGAAGCCTATGCTGTTGGGCTGCTTCTATTTCCCCAGTGTTTTCCCTTAATTCTGGCGGTATAAAATCCATTCCCAGCTTATTGTATATCTCTTCTTCACTTTTACCAGCTATTGGGTCTTTTCCTTTAAACAGGCCGTATTCATTAAGTTTCCAACCTTTTGATATGGCTATCTTCCTTAATTTGACATTGTGATCCTTATTGCCTGTAAAATACTGCATTGCGGCGCCGAATGATTCCTTCGGGAGAACTCTTATGTCGCAGGTAGTACCTATGCCTAATTCCACAGTGGTTTTTGTAGGGCCCTTAACTACAATGCCGTTCACTTCATCCATCTTTGAAAAGAAATCCATCCCCAATTCTGGTTTTTCAGAGATTGCAAGTATATCTATATCTCCTATTGTTTCCCTCATCCTGCGCATTGAACCGGCTATTTCCACTCGTTCAAAAAGGCCGCTTTTCCTTAATTTTTCTAACAATGAATTTGCATATTCTATTACATATCCAAGAAGAAGCCTATCGTTTTTAACATTCATAAATGACTCAAGGTTCTTTTTAAGCTCTTCCTCGCTTTTCTTGCCGAATCCCTCTAGCTTTTGTATCTTTTCCTCATCTAATGCTTTTTTAAGGTCGGCTACTGTTTTTATACCGAGCTTCTTATAAAGAGTGTAAGCTCTTTTTGGGCCCATCCCCCTTATCTTCCTAAAGCTGTCAAAGTCTATCGGATATTTCTTTTTTAATTCTTCGTACTTGCTTATTTTCCCTGTTTCTACGTATTCCTTTATTGAATTTGCTATGGATTTACCAACACCCTCCAATTCCAGAAGCCTCCCTTCTTTGTACACCTTGCTTATGTCTTCGGATAAACCAGAAATAGTTAAAGCTGCTGTCCTATAAGCTCTAGGCTCCCAGTTAACACCTTCGATATCAAGAATATCAGCAATGTCATTCAATTTTTCAGCCAAATCCCTGTTTGACCCCATAATCTATCTAAAAATTCCGCGTATTTAAGAATAATTTAGATTGAAATAAATGTTAAATTGACATGACAAACGGCATGATATCCACAGCTTTTTTTATTTCCTTTATATGGTTCTTTAAACAGTTGGCCTCACTGAAATTGCTGCTGAATCCAAACTTCTTGTTAGATATAAGAACCGGTATGTTTGAGCTTATGTGCCTTTTAAGCATGCTTGAAGTTGCGTGATCGCATGTCAAAACCAACGTGTCTTTTTCAAGGTCCAAAGCGCCTGCAAGTCTTGATATTATTATTTTGTCAATGTTCTCTATTATAGCGTATTTATCCCTAAATTTACCAAGGTGTGAAACTGCATCTGTCTGCTTGATGTGAAGATAAACTGCATCGAACTTTGAGAGTGCCTTTACGGTTTTCTCGGCTTTATCATAAAAATCCTTCTTTATATCCTTTTCTTCAGCTGTTTCAACAAGAGTCATGCCTGCCGCGGTAGCTATTCCTTTTTCAAGTGGCATCCCTACAACGGCAGCCCATCTCTTTCCGTATTTTTCGTTTATGTCATAGAGCTTTGGGTCCCTGCTTGCAGCATCCCTTAAAAAAAGGTAATTCGGCAGATCTAAGCCTTTTTTCTTCCTTTCCTTGTAAACCTTTGAGTTTTTTATTACAGTAGATGCCTTTGATATAAAGTCATTAAGCAGCGAAGCAGTGTACTCTGCTTCTTTTCTTATGGCCTTTATCTTTCGTATCCTTTTGTCATTTATTCCCGTTGCAAAGCTTAGCTTTACCCCATTTCCAAAGAATTTGGCGGTGTAACCCGGCTCATTGTTTGAGACAAAAGAAGAGAAAGCTTTTTTACCGGAACGGAAAACAAGCCCTGCTCTGTAATCCTCCCCTGCCTTGAATTCAAAATCTGCACTTACCTTCACCTTTCTGTTTATCTCCTCTGATAGTTCTTGTAGTTCCTGCTTTGACATGTAAGTTCTGACAGCATTTAGCTTGCCGTTTACTGCAGAGCCGAAATTAACCCTTATGCTCAATTCTCCATCCTTTGGCTGCATGTTAAGTCCAAGACACTCGAACCAGCCTCTTCCTGTGGAATATTTAAGAGGGTCATATCCCAGATCGGCCATAACGCCGGAATCACTTTGGGGTGCAAACTTGCCCAGCACTGTAGGATAAGCGAATTCGGAATGCCTTAAAAACTTGTAAAGATTAGTCTTTATGGCGTAATCTAAAGGAGTCTTATTTTTTAGTTCTTTAATAGGCAGGTCGGCCATCCCATCAACTATTATGAAAACAAGTTTACTCATTCTTACCGCCCTAGATGAATAAAGAGAATGAAATATTTAAATTTAGCTTAGATTACCATTTGATCCAAGTATTGCCAATTTCTTTATAAGTTCATCATTTCTGCTTATTTTACTGTCATCGGCTCTCTGCTCCTTAAGCAGCTCATTAAGCTTGTCTGCCAAGTCTTTATTTGATTTCAACAGCTCATCCAGCTTGGATATCAACTCTGAAATTGAATGAAGATCATTCTCCGTTATATTTACAGTGTTTGAATCTACTTTATTAGGTTTGCTGTAATTCTTCAATTCGCTTGCAGCGCTGCTTTTAATAGAAGAATCGCTTGTGTAATCAGACATTTTTTTAGTGCTAACTGAATCTGCAATTTTAGGTTTTTCTTCGGTTTTATTTTGAACATTTTTAGTTTCGGGCACCGCATCGACTTTTTTCTGTTCCATTGCATTTTTCTTAAGCTTCTCAAGTAGGTCATTTATGCTTTCAACTTCCTGTTTTTCCATTTCAACCTTGCTTATAGTTTTCTTTATATCATCATATGAATCCTTCTTCTTTGTTTCAGGTTGGATAGGATTAATGGTTTCTGCTTTCTTACTGGTTAGAAGAGGCTCCTGCTCTACAGGATATGCCGTTTGGCTCTTTACAACATCGTTTTCTATGCTGTTTATCCTCTTCTTATAATTTTCTATCTGGTTTATCAATTCACTGTTTTTATCGACTGTTACCCGGTCTATGTCTATAGAACTTATGTTAAGATTATTTTCAAACTCTGCTATTTTCTTCTTTACTTCTTCTATTTTGTCTATAAGGCTGTCTTTACTATCCATATTATTATTTTAACCTTTATCCATTTATATCTTTCACCAGGTGTTTTAACAGTATACAATCGAAAGCACACTCATTTTTTGCGCAATATCAGCAGAGAATGATCCTTTTGGTAGGGATAAAGGTTTATCTCTCGTATAACATCGAACTTTGCCCTTAATTTCTTTACTTCATTCTTTACAACTTCTCTTGGATCCACGGAAACATCTATACTCCTTGTTTTTACCGCAAAAACCCCTATTTTTCCGCTTTTTAAGAAAAGATCCGCATTTTTGATAAAAATATCCGTCTGATCTCTCTGTGCAACATCCTGATAAAGCAAATCACATTTTGGTACGCTGCCTGAATAATTTTCGGGTTTCCTTGCATCATCAACAATCGGAAATATGTTTTTTCTCTCTTCTGCAAGCAATATAAGATTCACTGCCATTTCTTCTGCTATTTCCACTGCATATACCTGCCCATTAACACCAATTATATCAGAAACGTGGGAAACTGTAGTTCCAGATGAAGCACCCAGATAAAGCACTTTATAACTATCCTTTATATCAATTCCGTTTAAACCCTTATAAAATGCAGCCGCAAACTTGCTTCTGTACGGAACCCATTCCCTGTACACTTTACCGTTAAAATTGAAGATTTTTTCACCATAAACCGAATCCCCACCGTAAGCACTTAAAGTTACAAGCGTGCGTCTCCTATCCAAAAGCCAATAAACTCTGTCTATAACCCGTTTAAGTTCCATTTCCTTTCCTTACTTTATTTATGTCCTTAAGCATCTTTTCCATAATCTTGCCACTCTTGTCTTCTTTTGAAATCACATCGGTTTTTACGGCAAGAGAAGTATAAGCTGCAATTACTTTTGCCATCCTCCCCTTTAATTTGTCAGGTAGTGAAAGCATAAGTTCGTGATTATATATAACGCCATATTTTGGGGTAGCTTTCTTTTTTCTTGCTGCAAACATTGCTTTTTCAGCCCCCAACACTTGTATCTTAGAGGAAGGCATAAGCATAAGCGAATATGAACTGCCTGCTAAATATATAATCCTTGCAGCTATCTCTGACCCTAAAACCGCATTTAGATTTGGATAATTTTTCATGATTACAGAATTTAGCCGGTCGTTAACTACCTTCCTGAGATCTGAGATGTTGCTTAACTCATTTATTGAAAGCGACAAAAGCTGAATTTCTTCGTCGTCCAAATCAAAACCCATACTTTCCGCAGGAATATTCATCTTTTGGGATATGCTCTTTCTATCGCAGGATTCCCTCAGAATATTTATAAACCTGTCCCTTTCCTTAAGCTTATCTGCAGCTTCTGGATAATAAAGAAAGTAAAGGTCATTTAACTGCTCAAATATGGTGTTTTCGCCTTTTTCAAGTGAATCGGAGAACGCTATAAGCTTTCTTATAAGATCGTCAACTGACAGCCCATCCTTTATTTTTTTCCTTGCTTTTTCTATGAATTCTTTGTTGTCCATTTTAAGTACTTTATAAATTCCTTATTTTCTGCATTCAATTCAAATGCGTATATGTAAAGCATAAGCATTGAAAATATAGCATACTACTAATGGATACTTTACTTATTAATATATTTCACAATGCTTGGATTCTGCCTATAATCTTTTGCATGCTCTTTAGAAAGGCTTATAACTTATTCCTCGAATTTAGGCCCGTCTCCCTCGCTAGACTTGGATATCTTAGAACCATCGCTTTCTATTACCAAAGGATTGCCTTCTACATCCATAGTGTGGAGCTCTACAGGTATTTTCCACATTTTTGAAAGCCTGCGTAAAGAAGCCGCAGTATATTTATTATCAAGACTAAACATCTGCGAGGCCTGTTCTTCAAAGCTTTCTATTTCTTCATCTGGCAATTTTCCAATGTACCTTTTAAGAAAGCTAAGGTCCTGCCTTAAAGTAAGTTTATCTCCCTTAAAACTTCCTTTTGGGACATACACCATCGGACCGTAGTTTTCCGTTTCCAAAAGAAGCTGAAAACGCAGTATGTTCGGGTCAAGTTTTGCGCTGTTTGCCGCCTTTATCATGTCTATTATGTACTCGGGATATTTTCCACCGTAAAGGTTATCTATCATCATATTTGTCTTTTCTTCTATTTCCTTAACTAAAGATTTGAAGAAATTGAGATCTGCATATGAAAATATAAATTCCCAATCTGTGTAGGATTTTACTATTTCCAATATCTCTGACAAACCTTTATTTTCCTTTTTCATATAGGACCTTTTCTCCTCTTCAGAAAGCAGATCATAAAGCAGGCCGTGCCTTCCTTCGTCCCACCTCTTTTCTATGTCCTTAAACAGCCTAAAGCCAAGGTAATAAGGTAGCTGTGCTGGTGATAAAACATCAGCTACTTGAAGTATCCCTTTCCTCATCTTAAATGCGGTACCTATATCATATTTGGCCACCTCCTCTGCATATTTGTCCTCAACAAAAGTTGCAAAGCCCTCATGCATTATTTTTATCCTTGCGCCTTTCATAAGCTGATTTATATCATAGACAATTTCAAGCATTTCCTTTTCCCAAGGATTAAATCTTACATTTTCAAGCGTAAATTTGTAAACATCGTAGATATCTTCCTCCGGATATGTTTCTTCCTTGCTGTAATAATCATTTTTCTTGCTCTTATGAAAATCTGGAAACATATCAATAAGACCGCTTAGTGTCTGCGAGTAATCATACATTTTTTCAACGGTCTTTATGTCAAGCCTGCTTTCCATTTCTCTGTATCTGTCCCTATAATAAGCATGCTTATTAGCATTGGAATTTATGCTCTTTGCAAGTCTGTTGTTGTACTCTATGTGCAGATGCCCATACACGTGGGCCATTACACTTAATACCTCATCATAAGTGTCATTTTGGTTTATGTAAACCGCAGTATATTCCTCTTTTCCGATAGGGTCATAGAACTTGTGCCCAACCATTTCGTATAAAACTCCCTGTCTGTACTTCATGTTATTCTCTTGTATTATCTTCTCCTGGCCAGCCTCCCAGCTAGGTAGAGGGGTTCCATATAGGGCCACTTTCTCTGCGAACTCCTCATTATCCAGTATCTTAAATTCTACATTACCAAATGAAAGGCCCAGCCTGTTTATCATGAATGACGCTATCTTTCTTGCTTCCGTTGTGTATTTTTCGTCTATTATAGAGCCATGTGTGGCTATTACCTTTATTTCTTTTCCATCTACTAGCAATTTTTCAAGGGATTTCTTTGCCATATCAGTTTAAAAGGGCATCAAGTACTTTTTTCACGTTTCCATAAGAAACGTCATTGCCTGATTTTACTTCATTCACCTTTTCTTTATCAACAGCCTTTATCATCTTATAAAAGCCATCCGAATTACTTCCCACTTGCAGGTAAAATGCTTTTGTCAGCCTTGGAAACAGCTTTTTAAGAGTATTATAGAGTTTGCCGTTGTCATCCGCGTTTTCTCCATCAGTTATATGAAGAAGAAAAACATCCTCTGATTCATAGTCTATTCTTTCTTTATAGGGGGACATTGAAGTATAAGCACTGCCGTCCATCATATCCATAACCAATTTGTAAGCAGGCTCGAATGAAGTTCCACCGTTGGCCACAAGCTTGTAAAAATCCTCCTTTTTACGTGGATCAAATTCAAATGCTTCGTCAGTATGCGCCAAATACCTTATTTTTACGGTGTTTTCATACTTTTGTCTAAGCCAAAACTCTATCAAGCCCGCAATTGTAGCAGAAAATTCTCCGTAGGCATCCATGGATCCACTTACATCCCTCATTATGATAAATGTGGCTGATAGATTTGGAACCAGCTTTTCTTCAATAAAGTTATAGCGCATGTCTTCATCCCTTACATCTACTTTGAAACCGTTCTTTTCGAAGTAACCTGTCGCCATTTGCCTATCAAGCATAGCCTCTATAGTTTTTTCCTGATTTTCATCCACGCCGTTCTCGGCAGTAAGCAACCTATAAAGCTTTTTATCCTTCTTTCCCGGTTTGGAAAATGAAAGTCCCCAATTTTCCATCATTTGCTTAAGTCTTCTCTTGTCTACGCCCACTTTTACCTTTGCATTGTCGCCATTGCCACCCTTTCCTTCATTGCCTTCACCGTCATCATCCCCGCCATCGTCATCTCCTTCTCCTTCGCCATTGCCGCCCATTCCATTGTATGATATCATGGGGTTTATCTTAACAGGTATGCTCTTTATAACGGTTTTACCGTCGTTTATATCCATTATATCTGTAGAAGTAAGAATAAGGTCATCCTCTTCATCAATTTTCCTTCTGTATTTATCTTCTGCATCTCCCAATTCACTGGTCATAAAACAACGTCCCCTCCTTGTATATCTTTAATGCTTCTTCAACTGCTTCATCGAAATAGCCGCGCTTTGCAATCAGGAAATTCTTTATGTAAGGATACAATTCAGAGTTTCTGTCGATGTCCTTCCCGTCTTCTCCGATAAAGTTCTTGAATTTATTTTCTGTTTTTATGAAGTCTTTCCCTGTTGAAGTCAGAAAATGCAGGAGATCCTCGAATTTTGTAGTATAGTTTACTATCCCCAAAGGTACTTTTTTAAGTTTAAACGCACTTATCTGGTTTTTCAGCCCGTCTACATCAAGATACCTTCCTGCTTCCGCGAGGTAGCCGTTTGTATCCTTGAATTCCTGTGACTGTTTTACTGAAATCATCGAGTCTATATACTCTGATATAGTGCTTGCATAATCATTGAAGTGTTCCCCAAAATAGAAAGAAAGCAATGCATAGTTTATTTCAAAACGCACGTCGTTTGTTATGACTGAATCAATATAGCTTTTTATTTTATGGTATACATCGCTGTCCATTTTTTCCTCGTTTTTATCCAGATAACTTGCTATATCCGAAAACAAAAGAGAGTCTCTTGGCTTATTTGAAGTGTAATTAAAATCAAGTATGCTGCTTATTGATCTAGAAGAGATACCAGAAGTCCATCCGCTTTTATAGTCATTAGAATCGTATATTATGCCATGTGCTGCATCCTTTAGATACTTGCTTTCTTCAAAGTCCTTCCTGGAAATGTAAGAGTTGTAATCTGGTAGAAGTTTGCTCAGAAAATTTGACATTGACTGTGTCATCTTCTTCTCAAACTCCTTTAAATTTGAGGAATCATAATAATCAAGCAGTTCTAGTATATTGTCCAGCTTATCGTCATCTGCGTTACTAATTATATCGCTGTCAATTCTCGACAAAACATTCAATTTAGCAAGATACTCCAGAAAATGCGGTACCTTATTCTTGACGGGTATCTTGGATTCCTCAGCAAGCTTTATTTCCTGGGAGTATGAAAGATTGCGCCTTACATTAACACGTATTATTCTTTCAAGTAGCGGCCTTGACTCTCTTTTTTGTTCTTCATCCAGCTCCATAAAAGTCTCGTTGCTGTGCATTATTATCAAACTGTCGAGCGGTATCCTATTTCCCATCGGATCAGAGAAATTATTGTCGTAGATATTATTAAGAAGCTGAAATACCTTTGGATTTATATTTTCCAGCCTGCTTTTATCCGCGCTTATCGTCAATATAGACCTGTTTGAATTCATTATTACCCCTAAAAAAGATGGAAGAAGAAAACTATCGCCAAATTCAACTATTGAAGACTGTGGATATACCCTATCCAATTTTATTTTTTCAGCGCTTATTTTTCCGTTTTCTATTACGCTTTCCAAGTTATGCTCGCACTTGTAGCATACCTCCGGTCTTTTATGGTTATTTACATTGCTTAAACCACTCTCTTCCAGATCTATTGGCAGAATGGACCTGTAAAGGTTATAGGGATTCTCATTGTAAGGACATTTTGCACCGTTTATATTCAATGTGAACATCTCATTGGACATTGAATACTTTTTGTATGCCCTTACAACGCTGTTTATTATTTCAGTTTTACCGCTACCGCTCGGGCCTATCAACAATAATATTGGCGTGTATCCTTGCCTTGAAATGAAAGAAGCCTGTTCCAGGGCGTTCATAAAGTTTTCCTTCACGTCCTTTATTCCGTAGATACTGTCAAATGCATTCTCGGTGATTATGCTTTTCCTGACACGGTCTACAGTGCTTTCTTCCCCACTTCCCACAAGGCGTTCAAGGCCGACGCTACCCATAAATCAGACCTACTTCGTTATAAAGAGATTATAGGCAACACGTGCACATTGATTACAGTAACCAATGTCGATCAATTTGCTTATTATCCTATCTTGATCTAATTCAGTAGCAGTTCCTGCAACGGATGCGCTTAGTTTGTCAACTATGCCGGCCGTAAGCTGCGGATGCCTCTCGATTATCGTGGGTGTAAGCATCTTTACAAGCTCATCTATATTTTTCTTGTTGTTGGCTATCGAAGCATCGTTTATTATGCTGTATATGCTGTCGCGCATCACATCGCTTCTAAGGTTTGCCCTTTTTTCAAGGTCTGTAACGAAATCATAGTCGATTGGCTGCACAGTTCCAAACATTGGAACCCTCACTTTTTTGTCGTTTTCGCTGCCAGTCTTCTTTATGTAGTACACGTTTATAACGTACTTATTTACAAGATCCTGGACTTTTTCAGAGCCGTACTCAACCATTGATACATCATTTTTCATCATTCTTTTTATCTCGTCGTATGCATCCTGCACTATTGTGCTGCCTTCTCCTTTTTCCCTTGGCTGCACCCTTGCCTTTGTTTCCGGAGAAAGATCTTCCATGGTATTCAGAAAGTCCTCTATGTACCTTGTGCCGTTTAGGTTGTCAAGTATTGTTCCAAGACATACCTTTTCCTTGAGTTCTTCCTTGGGTATATAACCAGCCTCTACCCCCATTTTTCTGCTGAAGTTCGCATAGGAAAGGAGCTTTGAAGGCGATTTTACCATGTCATCGTAAGGTATGCCAAGCTTCACTCCCTCTTCCAGCTCCAAAATGGGCTTCTGCGTTGCTTCCCTTATTATGTCTTCAAGGGACACCTTTATTTCAGGCAGGAAAACTCCGTTGTATATATCTGCTTTGTCTTTCAAGGATATATTGTCATAGTGGGAGATGCTTGCTTCTACCCATATCCTAGACAGCATCCTCAAGAAGTGTGGCGGGTAGTGTATATTCAGTTCCTTTGCAGCATGCTTGTATATGTCGTCCAACGCCGTTTCGGCATCAGAAAGCTTTGTCATAGACCTGAATACAATTATATTTGACCTACGCAGAAGGTAAGGTTTTATGCTGTCGGCTATCTTCTTATAGTCGTCCATGTTTGTAGTTCCTATCATTATCGCGTCAAATGACTCCTTAAACGATGGAGAAACCTTTGTTCTTGTATCCTGCACGAAGTCCAGAAGCGAATTCGCGAAAGATGAAGAACCCTTAAGAACTTCACTTATGTAGATTATATTCCCTCTTGGTGAAGGAGCTGACTGGCTGCCGAGAATACCGAAATCGTATGCCAAAACGTTTGAGTTATCTCCTCCCAGTTCATTCAATATCCTATAGAACATTCTACCACCGAATATTCCTTTGTAGTCCAAGTGCTGATCATCTGCCGCAACAACTGGCTCAGATATATGTATAATATCATCGTCACTTGCAAGTTCCACGCTTACAAGTTTTTCTATGATGTTCTGTATCTTCTCATGATCGGGTTTATTGTCTTTTAAGACAAACTTACTAAGAGAATCTGTAAGTGTTCCTTTTATCTTGCTGAGAGTAGAACTCACTGCCCCTCTTTTATTTATAGTAGGCACTGTCCAGTATTCTCTGTCTGGTTTGTCTAGGCTTTCTACAAGCTCTTCTATCTTTGTCTTCTTAGAAGATCCTGGCCTTTTCTGCAGTAAATAGATCTCATCCTGTATGTTTTCACCCAGTGTCAATTTCCTTTTGCCTTTAGAACCGAGTTGGGAACGAACATCCTGCAAAAACTGTTGTTTATCGTCTTCTGTCAATACATTCAATGCCGGATTATTTTCAAGCGAATCCAGGTCCAATTTCAAAACATACTGTGCCCCTATTCCTTCTGAATAAACCCTTAAAGTCTCTGCTAAAGTATTAAGAAACTCGCTTTTACCTGCACCAGGCGGAGAAATTATTACCGTAAGCTTGTTTTTCATGTCGCTGTTTCTTGCCGCCCTTTTGAGAAAAGAAACAAATTCATCTGCGAAATCACTAGAGTCATATCTTGTTTTTATGTTTCTTTGATCATTTGGCTGCCTTACAAGAAACTGCCATTTACCATCTTTTTTGCCATAGGATTCTATTGCGGCCAATGCCCTCTGATTTGCATTATAGAATAGTTCGGGCCTTTCTTTACCGAACTCTAGAAATTCATCTAAACTCATTTTTTGTTTAAACGACGTTTTTTCTCCCATGTCACTCAACCCCCAGTATATATAGGAATACATATCCTTTATATACTTTTTCTTCAAAAAATTCTAAATTTTCACTTATATTTTTAATAAAATTTACAAATTTTATGCTAAATACTTGCATAAATCCATTGTTTTTCACCGCCATAATATTCATGTTCACCTTCAATTCTTATTAAATTATTCAATAGTAACCATATGGAAATTAAATAAAAAATTAGATTTTAATCGCCGCCCAAACAAAATCTGAAAAATTTGTCAGAAATCATTTGGGCAAATCAGTTTGTCTTAATTGAATATGAAGAAAAACTGCAGTGCCACAAGTATGCTGAAACAACCAAAAACTCTTCAGCGAAAGCACTGTTTTGCATTTAGTTATATTAAATTCTATCATATTTAAACTTTATCATTTATGCTAAAACAGCTTTTTTACTTCGTCAACTATTGAATCTACGTTGAATTTCATTTCTCTTTTACTTTCAAGATCCCTGACAGTTATAAGATTCTCTTGCAGATCCCTTTTTCCAACTATCACTGCATATTTGATTTTTTTGGAATTGCAGTAATCCAGCCCTTTTGAAAGCGAGATGCTATCTAAAAGGATATCTGTAGTTATGCCTGCGTTTCTTAAATCTGCTGCTACTTTTCTTGCTTTTTCTATGTCATCTACACTAAGAACGCAGAAACTTTTATAAAATTCATTTTTGTAATTTGCCATTAAAACCTCCATGATTACGTCAAAACCTATGGATCCACCAACTATGGCAAAGTCTGCATCAAAATTCCTGCTGATCCTATCATATCTTCCACCGCCTGCAAGCACTACTCCCTTTAACTGCCCTTCTGTGAATTCAAATTCAAATATGCTGCCATCATAGTAATCCTGGCCCCTTACTAAAGACCTATCAAAATAAACGCCTTCTACGCCATAACTCTTCTTTAGATCTCCAATCAAATAATCTACCTCTTTTATGCCTTCTAAGCCGGTTACCTCTTTGCCATTTAGATAATCCCTTACCCTTTCGGCCTTTTCTATTCCAATCAAATCGCCTACATTTTTTGTAACTTCCTCCACACCGATTTTATTCATCTTGTCAATTTCCCTTAAAACCTGCACGATTTTTTCTGCTTCTACCTGGAGGTTTTCCATTAAGGACGTAAGGATTTTTCTGTTACTCACGTTTATTTTATAACCAGTTATGCCTAACCTCTTAAGCGTAAAGTCTATGCATGCTATAACCTCGGAATCGTACATTATATTCGAAGAGCCGAACACGTCTATATCTGCCTGGATAAACTCTCTCCACCTGCCTTTTTTTGTGTCTTCGTATCTCCAGACGTTTCCTATGCTATATGCTCTAAGGGGAAAAACAAGAGATTTATTTCCGGAGACTACTCTAAGCTTTGAAATGGTGTGTTCCGGCCGTAAGGCAAGCTTTTCTCCCTTTTTATCCTCAAAAGAATACAACTGAGATTCTATTTCTGGACCGGATTTGTTTGTAAACAACGACAAGTATTCAAATGAAGGCGTTTCAACAGGCTCAAATCCAAAAAGCTCATACGTCTTTCGAATGGTTTCTAGGGCCTGTTGCCTAAGGAATGCTTCCCTGCCCATAAAATCCCTTACTCCTTTAACTCTATCTGCCATGTGGAATATTATGAATTTAAAGTTTAAAAACTTTGGGCACGGAAACGCATGCTAAAGGTTATTCAGCTTCCCACTATTTTCATGTACGCTCTTTCTAGATCCTTATATTTTTTCTGCAGGTTTTTGACTGTGTCCTGTTTCATTATTTTCCCGTTGTTTATGAATATTATCTCATCGCATACTTCTTTTATTTCCTGTATTACGTGAGAGCTTATAAGTATCAATCGGTCTTTTTTCATGGATAAAATAAGCTTCTTGAATTTCATTCTTTCTGCCGGGTCCAAACCACTTGTAGGCTCATCTAACAGCAATATGCTCGGCTCTGAAATTAGTGCCGCCACTAATGAAACCCGCTGCCTTTGGCCCTTTGACAGCTTTCCTATTCTAGAGTCCAATGGCGGAAGCTCAAGAAGCTTTCCGTATTTGTTTATCTGCTTATAAATATCAACTTTCGAAAGGCCGTTAAATTCTGCAGACATAGTTAGTGCTTCTTTTATTGTCTGTGTTCTATCCGGTTCAGGAGATTCTATGACTGCGCCTATGCTCAAAAGCACATTCTTTAGATCCTTACTAACATCAAAGCCATTTACAAAGACAGAACCTGAGGTTGGTTTAAGCAGACCTGCAAGTATCTTAAATGTTGTTGTCTTTCCCGCACCGTTTGGACCTAAATAGCCGATAACGCCCTTGCCTTTGTGTGAAAATGAAATGTCATCCAAAGCTGTTTTATCTCCGTATCTTTTTGTAAGGTTCTTTACTTCTATATCCATTATCCTTTCACCTCTTTATACTTGTACATGAATACACTAGCTATAAAGAATATTATGATATAACCGAGCATTATCTCTATCCCTTCTAAGGTATAAGGTTCATATTGCGTTATTGTAAACTCCCCTCCTTTAGTGGGGATCTTTAACTGTGAAAAATGGACAAAATGTGTTGAAAAAACAGAATAAACCACTTGCCCGCCATAATTCACGAGGAACCAGGGCTCTACTGACAAAAAGCTTTGAAGGACACTTGAAGCGATTGGTAAAACAACTATTAAAAGAATTACGACTGCAACGGTGCTAGTCTGAGGATTATTGAACAATGAGCTTAGGAAAAATGCAAAAGAAAGAATAGAAAGCACGAAAAGCGCTACTAATCCAACAGAAGAAGCAAAGACTCCCGGTAGAGTGGAAAAGAAATAAAATGAGCTTATGGCTGCGAAAACGTAGTATATCAAGATTATTGAAAAGGAAGCTAACAATGCCGCAAGGTACCTACCCACCAAAATAGAGCTCCTTCTGGCAGGCTGTACAAGTATGTAATAACTATAATTTGACGCAAAATCGGTAGAGATTGCATTACCGCCGAAAAAAGCTGCCACTATTATAACTACAAAGGTGATGTTCTGCATGAAGCTGTAAAGATAATTTGAAGCGTTACTGTACTCCGCATTTATAGCGCTTATACCAACGTGAGCTTCTACCGCAAATATAGCTATGGATATCAATGCAACAAGTATGGCAAGGGCGAGAAACCTCTTAGTTCTTAGATAAGACTTAAGTGTATACTTGAAAGAAACCGCTATTTCAGAAAGCCGACCAATATCTCTGGATTGGATTGAGTTATTCATTTTTTGTAATTACTTTAGTAGAATATAAGCTTTTTTAATGAATATTAAGCAAATGACCTAACTTTTTTCCTACAAGCGCCCCGAGCGGGATTCGGACCCGCGTCAATGCCGTGACAGGGCACTATCCTAGACCACTAGACTATCGGGGCTTGTATTCTTTAAAAAATCAGCTACAACTATTTAAAGTTTTATTTGC
>JAKACB010000044.1 GCA_021796445.1 Nanobdellota archaeon | reverse complement strand
GAAAATAACCGTCGCTTCCAAGAACTTTATCACCCACTTTAAATTCCTGAATTGCCTTCGCAGAAGGATTGCCTATTATAGTATTGTCTGGAAGCAAACAGCCTGGGCACCAGTCATTAAATTCATTGGAAGTCAAACTTTTAACATCAGTAGCCATTTAGTATCACCTTGTTTTCGCCTTTTATTATTTTTTCGATTGCGTCTGCAACTTCATCATATCTTACCAGCCTTCCATTATACTTCAAAATCTCATTTTGTATTACAAAACCAGTAACCGAAGCTATGTGCTGTTTTAACTGTGCCGAGATATTCTCTTCTAAAATTGCAACTTTCTTTGCGTTCTTTAAAATATCCAGTATTTCATTTGGAAGTGGCTGTATCAACTTTATCTGGAGAATCGCAACATTCTTTCCGTTTGCTGCTTCTTTTAATGCTTCAGAAGGCCCGCCCCAAGCAACTACTAAAAGGTCCGAAGCCTTAGGGTCACCAATCAGATTAAATTTGTCTTCTGCTTTTATTTCTTTTAATATTTGACTGTATTTTCCATTTCTTTTTTCCATCATTTTTATTCTATTGTTAGGATCTTCAGAAACGTGCCCCCATTCGTCGTGCTCATCTCCTGTCAGCCAAAAAATTGCATTTGGATTACCTGGAACTATTCTGTCAGAGATGTTATCATCCGTAAATTTGAATCTTTTATATTCGCCATCAACTTTCTCTATTAATTTTCCCCTATCAACTTTGTAATTTTTCTTTATATCTAGGATCACATTCTTGTTTATATTCATTGAACCCTGTGAAATTGCTTTTTCTCCAAGAACTATAACCGGCAGCTGATAACGCTCTGCGTAATTAAATGCATCCGCAGTCATTTTTATGCTTTCCTTTACATCTCCTGGCGCAATAACTATCCTGCCGAAATCTCCATGGCCTTGGTGAACTGCAAACATTAAATCTCCCTGCTCAGTTCTTGTTGGCTGCCCAGTTGCTGGTGCCCCTCTTTGATGATCTACTAAAACTACAGGCACTTCATTCATTCCTGCCCAAGTAACTGTTTCTGACATTAGTGATAAACCCGGACCAGAAGTTGATGTTGCGGCTCTAGCTCCTGCTATTGCCCCTCCTGTTGCCATCGCAAGAACCGCCAATTCGCTTTCAGGCTGAATAACGCGTATGCCTAGTTCTGGGTGTGACTCAATAAATACGCTTTCATCGCTTGCCGGCGTTATAGGATAATAAATCTGCATTTTACAACCGGCTATTGCCTTACCTATAGCGGTTGAAGCAAAACCTTCCATATAAAGCTGCTCTCCTTTGTCTCTGTTATCAAGCTTTACTATTGGAGTTATCCCTTTTGTCTTTACTTGATCTAAAGTTTCTTTGACAAGCAATTCGTTCTTGCTTTTCATGTAAGCTATCGTTTCCTCAGAAACTGAAATATCTAAGTCAACAACGCTTTTTGGCTTCTTTGCAAACTCTGTTTTTATTGCATCAACGGTATAGCTGTCCTCCAAACCTAAAAGATAACAAGAAGCTGTAACACAGATAATATTTTTGGCTATTATTAATTCGCTAGTCGGCTTATTTAACTTTTTTGCCACGTTAGTTATTATGCTATCAAAATCTATATCCAAGATAGTTATGTCTTTTCTGCCTATCTTGCTTTTATCCAATTTACTGTCTATAACTAACGTACCATTCTCTTTTATGTCCCTAATGTGACCTTCCTGCACAACCTCTCCTCTTTCATTCTTTTCTCCAAAAACTGATTCGCTGTCAAAAAAGATTGCAAGATCCACCTTGCTTGGTATAGATGAAACTTCCTTGTCGGAAACCCTAACAGTAAAAAAACTGTGCATCCCTTTTATATTTGAGAAGTATTCTCTATAACCATAGATGTTATAGCCGTACTTCATCATTACTCTTGAAAACAAACTTAAAGATACGTCTATACCACTACCTTGTTTTCCGCCTGTCATCCAAGTTAATTCTGTCATTTAAAGATTCTTCCCTAGCCAGCCTTTAAGTTGATCGGCTTGCATGGCCCCAACAACACTTGCTTTCACTTTTCCACCTTCTATCAATAAAGTAGTAGGAATTGCTTCAACGCCGTATTTTGCCGCTATTTCCTGGTTCTCATCAACATTTACCTTTACAAGCTTGAATTTGTCCTTCATTTCTTCAGCCGTCTTTTCGATTATTGGAGAATACCACCTGCAAGGCATACACCAAGGAGCCCATAAATCCACAAGCACTGGAGTACTTGATTTAAGAACGTCTTTTTCAAACTGCGCTTCGCCTTTTATATCTTCCATTTTTTAAACCTCCAATCTGTTATATTAACATATAACATTTGTTTTTATTTATATTTAATATTTTGTATTATTAAATATAATACATGCGATACTTACCCCAGTTTTTTAACCATTAGACCGGAAAGCTCACTGAAGGTCTTTGCAACCGGGACATTTGCCTTTTTGAACGCGGCCAGCTTGCTTTTTGCAGTGCCTGTTTTCCCTGATATAATGGCGCCTGCATGCCCCATCCTTTTTCCAGGAGGTGCGTATACCCCGTCTATAAAAGCAAAAACAGGTTTTTTAACGTTCTTTCTTATGAAATCAGCGGCTTTTTCTTCCTCGCTTCCGCCTATTTCTCCAACTATAACTATGCCTTTTGTCTGTTTATCTTCATTAAACAATTTTAATACATCTATAAAATTTAACCCAGGAACCTTATCTCCTCCTATACCCAAGACAGTGCTTTCACCTAAACCACTTTCAGTTATAACATTAACAATTTCATAAGTTAATGTCCCACTCCTTGATATTACTCCAACTATTCCTTTTTTCAGTATAGTATTTGGTATTATGCCTAATTTTCCGATACCTGGAGCTGCTAACCCAGGACAATTCGGCCCTATTATTTTTACATCTTTTAATTTAGCATATTCATTTATTTTCAACATATCCTGGAAAGGCACATGCTCTGTTATTATAGTAATTAATTTTATACCTGCGTCCATAGCCTCAATAACTGAATTCATAGTCATCAAAGCGGGTACAAAAACAACCGAGGCATTTGCACCGGTCTTTTCAACCGCTGTTTTTACATCATCAAATACCCTTACACCGTTAACTCTTTCACCGCCTTTGCCGGGAGTGACGCCTGCAACTACTTTAGTTCCAAAATCTATCATTGCTTTTGAATGAAACCTTCCCTGGTGACCAGTAATCCCCTGAACCAGTACCTTAGTGTCTTTATCAATTAAAATTGCCATAATTTGCCAGTTTTACTACTTTCTGTATTGCCTCTCCCATGTCAGTAAAGGCATCTATTCCATTTTTCTTTAAAAGCTCTTTTCCTTTGGCTTCATTAAATCCTTTTAGCCTCACTACTATCTTGAAATTTATATTTAGTTTATTTATTGCTTGAACTATTCCTTCTGCAACGGTATCTGCCTTTGTTACTCCTCCAAATATATTTATAAAAAGGACCTTTGGATTTGAATCCTTAACTAATTCTATTGCCTCTGCTACTCTCGCAGGATCATCTGTCCCTCCTAGATCCAAAAAATCGCCTGCCATTCCTCCTGCTAATTTTATTTGATCAATCGTTGCTAAAGTTAATCCCGCGCCGTTCGCTATCAAACCAATATTACCATTTAGCCTAACAAAAGATATTCCTTTTTTCTTTGCTTTCATTTCTAATTCATCTGAAGAATATTCGTCTCGTTTATATTCTTCATGCCTGAACAAAGAATCGTCTTCAATTGAAATCTTTGAATCCAAAGCTATTAACTGCGTATCAGTTACTGCTAGAGGATTTATCTCCACCAATTCGGCATCTTTCTCTGTAAATATTTTCCACATTGAATCCAATATGTTATAGAATTGCTGTCTGTAACTCTCATTCAATCCAATAAATTTAAAGGCCTGTCTTTTTTGGTAATCTAGCACTCCTATAAAAATATCTAAATCAAAGCGTTTTATCTTACTTTTAGGTATTTTCTCTATGTCAACTCCGCCGTTAGAAGAAACTAACAATACTGATGACTTATTACTTCTATCTAAAGTTAAAGCCACATACAATTCTTTGTTGTGCTTTATTGCTTTTTCTACCAAAAAAGCTGTCGGCTTAAAGCCATTAAATTTAAGCGAGCTTATTCTATTGAAAGCTAAAATAAATTCTTCCTTGTTTTTAAATTTTACAACCCCGCCATTCACTCCCCTGTGGCCTGCAGGAACTTGCGCTTTTATTACTTGCTCCTCTTTGAAATCATTAAAATCAGAAGTGGAATGTATTAATTTCCCAGAAGGGATTTCTATTCCATAAGATTTAAACAGTTTCTTTCCTTCAAATTCAAGAAGATCAACCATTAGCTAATAAAGATCTCTTTTTATTAAAACTTTACATCAATTTTATTTTTCATTTAGATAAGTTTATAAAATAATTGATAAATAATTTTTTAAAGAATTAAGCTACGCTGCCAAAACTCACGGAAGGCATTACTCCGCTTGGAGGATAAGCACGAGTGCGTAACCAATTAAATGAAAATTCTAATTCGGATGAGAGGGAGTCGCCTCCAGCCCCAACGACAATATAATAATTACCAACTGGGGGCGCAATAGTAGTGCTATTTAAAATTACCTCATTTCTATAGATGTACGTTCCGGTATATTCCGATGCCACTCCTATAATTTCTGGCTTCGTTAAGTTACCGACCATCCTATAACCACCTTCAACGCTATTATGTGCTACACCTTCAAGCTGTTGACCTATTTGCGCAAATGAAAAATTACATGCTGCTCCTGATGACACAGAAGTAGTACAACCACCATATATCCATTGGCCTTGGCCATTAGCAGCAACGCCGGTACTATTATAGATTCCATCTACTCTGCTTAAAACATACATGATGCCTCCTCCATTGCTAAATTCGCTACTGATAGTTGGATTAATCATATTTATTTCTAGTATATTATCAATAGGAAAAACAGTATTTGTTTCAATGGATATAAAAGAGTTAGCATCTAGGGTAATCCCATTATTTATAGTAAGCTCTGTCTTATTACCAAGAGTTATAAAAGGATTCGGTAAAGAGATCCCAGCAAAATTTTCATAGAAATTGAAAACATTCGCACCGTCATCATATTCTGCATATGTTGAGCAGGAAGCTGTATCGCTGGGATTTGAACATGTTAATTGCGGGGCTTCTCCATCGTTTACTGTATTGAATAAACTTGTAGAGGTTGGAGCGAAGCCTACATAGATTGTTTCAGAAGAGCCTGCTGGTATTGCTGCTATCTTTAGCCACCAGATTGCATTTGTTGATGTATAATTTTCTAGCCATGACGGTATTATAGTTCCATTGTAATAGAAGAATTCAACGTTTTGGCCGAAATTGCCTGTTGCTATTGAGGAAAAGCCTGGATCTGAGGATGTGAAATTAATCATCTGCTGGAATGGACTTGGAGTTGCTGAACTTTGACTGTTTGTTATAGTTATTGGTTCATAACTTGTTAAAACTGAAGGTTTTCCTGATATAGAG
>JAKACB010000043.1 GCA_021796445.1 Nanobdellota archaeon | reverse complement strand
TCATCAGAAACAAATCCGAGCTTTTTATTATCCTTGTTTTCAAACACTTTTTGATAGAAACTTTCCCCATACATATCTTTAAACTTTTGCATTGCCAGTCTTTTCCTTTCTTCAGGATCACTTACACGGTTTTTGTCAATGCCCAATTCTATCTCCTGTTTTGGAATCTGAATTACTTTGCCCTCTGTTTCATCATAAACTGAATATATTAAGCTTTTATCCGGATCAGAAAGCTGGTCTGCGGATGCATGGAAAATAACAGGCATATTCTCTCTACCCATCTTTTTGCTTATGTCATCGGCAAACTCCAAAGCTGTTCCTATTTCCCTTTCAATGAGGTGTTCATATACTTCTGATTTGGCTTTTGACTGCGGTTCTATCCCTGAAAAATTTATAGCCCAAGGTGCATGTACACTTAAATCAACATCATTTGTCTTTGCAAGGTTTGCTATTGCTTCTCTTTCTGTTTTCCCCAATGTATCTGCAGCATTACCCTGTTCCCCTCCAAGTCCATACACGCTTGCTACATCTATTTCGACCATCTTTGCGCCGCTTCTAAGTACCTTAGCAAACTCTTCCAGCTGGTTTCTTTCTCCTATAGAAACGCCGAACTGGACCTTATTGAATGGATCATTGAACTTGCTATTAAGAGTATATTTAGTCATAGAGTAGTATTGGTTATTATAAGATAAATGCTTTTTTATTGTTATGGGTATAGATCAGCTAATATTGTAAACTGACTTAGATATTATAGAAGCTAACATAGCGGTATTACTATTTCCTAAAATTAGGTAACTGCCACTCTTTAATTTTAGTATTACATCAGTGCTGTTATCAGATACAACATAAGCTTTAGCATTGTTGGTAAGTAAAAATCTGCCGGCATTCAAATTGCCTATACTTGTGCCATCCGTTCTTACAGACAAAGTAACATTTCCATTTACAATATTGCCAACATATGCGGATTCAATTTGGATGGAGGTTACATTAATGCTGCCGCCAGCTATGCTGGGGCCGGATACTGATATGTAACCAGTCCCTATTTTGACTGTATATGGTACAGTTAATACTATAAAAAGCACTATCCCTATCACAATAACTGCAGCTCCTACCCCTATCGTAATGTAAAAAGTGTTCTTAATTCCTTTTGTATTCTCATTTTTTCCCTTGGTAAAAATAGCAAGAAGGATGATAATTAAACCTATTACTATTGGTAAAAAGAATATGAAATTAGAACTGCCCGCTGAAACCGCAAAACTGTATACCATTATTTACCCACCTTTTTTGTTCCTGTAGTTTTTGGACCTATACTCAATATCAAGTATATTAAATATCCAAATACCCAAAATACTCCTAAAAAAATCAGAACAAAAGAGATATAAATAGATTGCGGGAAAATAAAGAAAGAAAAGTTTCCTAAAGCTAAAAGGACAAAAGTTGGTGCTAACATTAATGCCCAAATCCTTACGCCAATTCCAAGTTCTGAGCTGTCTCCATATGTTTTTAATGATTTATTTGGTGATCTATTACTTAAATCGAATTTTTGCAGAGTTTTACAGTTCGGACAGCGAAATATTCTTTTATTCCCTAACCTAATTGAATGGTATGAAACACCCAGGATATACTCATAATTAAATCTATAATTGCATTTATAACAGTTGCAGACTGAAGTTACCATGAGCTTTAATTTAGATCTTCTTAAGTAATATATACTTTTCTTTATTAGTTACCAAACAATCTGACATGCTCTTTCATCATGCATCTGTTGAATATTACGGTTATGCCTTTGCTTTCTGCAAGTTTTCTGGCTTCATCATTTGAAATTCCTTCCTGCATCCATATAACCTTTGGATTTTTGCCTATTGCTGCCTGAACGACCGGCAAAACCTTGTCAGATGGCCTGAATATATCCACTATATCCACTTCTCCCGGAACATCAGAAATTGAAGGATAAGATTTTTTATCCAGTATTGAATCCGCATTCGGATTTACTGGTGTTACATCATACCCTTTATTTATCAGATATTTTGGTATCTCATGGCTGTCTTTTCCTTCCTCCCTTGACATACCTACTACCGCTACACTCTTGTATTTCAAAAGTATCTCCTTTATTTCCTGGTCTGTGTGCTTGTCCTTCGGCATTTCCAGTATCTTTTCATGCTCTTCAATAGAACACTCCGGATCATTGCTTTCCATTTATATTTATAGCATTGCAAATATAAAAGATAGTTATATGGCTCTAATTCATATTAAGGAATGAAATTATAAGGCTCCAAAGATTCAATAGAAGGCCTACACAGGCTACGGCAATATCGATGATTATATAATTGAAGTAGCTTATAAAGAAGTATTTAAAAGAGTACCAATTGAAAAAGAAACATAGATAGTTTAAAAAGAAAGAACAACCTATTTATTGATAAAGATATGATATCAAGAAAATGAGAGTTGCTGTAATAAAGGAATCTGAATGCGAAGCACCGGATAATTGCGATTACATCTGTGCAGAAGTCTGTCCGAGAGTAAGGCAGGGCGCAAAAGAAACGGTTTATGCAAGGGAAAATGGCAAA
This sequence comes from Nanobdellota archaeon, assembly GCA_021796445.1. The sequence goes on along the minus strand of JAKACB010000043.1, from coordinate 2,984 downwards.
GCCGCGATAACTGAAAGTCTTTGTATATCCTGCGGAATCTGCGTAAAACGATGCCCCTTTGACGCAATAAGGATAATCAATTTACCGGATGAGATGGCCAAGGAGATTACATTCCAATACGGCATCAATACCTTTAGAACCTTCAATATAGCAACCCCTATAGAAAACAAAGTAATAGGTTTAATAGGAAGGAATGGGATAGGAAAAACGACTAACATAAAACTTATATCAAACGAGATTGTTCCAAATTTCGGTGATTTCAAAAGAGAATACTCATACGAAGAAGTAATAAAAGCATTTAGGGGGAAAGATATACAGCCTTATCTTACAAAGCTTTACAGTAACAATCTAAAGATAGCAAAGAAATCACAATCTTTTACACAAACTGGAAAAGTCAGGAACCTGGTAAGAACCAACAGATTTAATCTGGTAACAAGGGATATTTTAGACAGGGATGCCGAAACTTTATCTGGGGGAGAAGCCCAGATAGTAGAAATAGCCAAAACATTAGATGAAGAAGCAAATGTCTATATATTTGATGAGCCTATGAACTACTTAGATATAAACGCAAGGATAAACGTAGCTACCAAGATAAAAGAAGCGCTTAATAATAAGACCGTTGTAGTAGTAGAACATGACCTTGTAATGCTTGATTATCTTACTGAATTCATACAGGTTCTATATGGTTCTGAATCAAACTATGGGATAGCTTCGCATATTATGCCATCCAGAAATGGAATAAACAATTATTTGGAAGGGTACTTACCAACTGAAAATGTAAGATTTAGGGATTATAGTATAAAAATTAAGAAGACACTACCGCCTGTTACTAATGAACCATTTATTTCATGGCCGGAGTTTGTCGTTGATTTAAAGGAGTTCAGGCTGGACACGAAAGGAGGAAAGCTTTACAGAGGAGATATAATAGGTATAATAGGGGAAAATGGGATAGGAAAAAGCACTTTTATAAAAGCACTTGCCGGCCTAATAGAAACCAATATAGGTAAACTTGATCTTGGTATAAAGATTGCATACAAACCGCAGATATTAAAGCCATTTGATATGCTGGTTAGCAATACTTTATTAAGTATAAATCCAGAGTATGAAAAGGATCTAGGGATTTTATCTGCTATCAGCAAACTTGGGATAAACAAACTAATAAACAAAAATGTAAACAATCTTTCGGGCGGAGAACTTCAAAAACTTGCAATAATAACTACGCTTATGAAACCTGCAGATGTTTACCTTATAGATGAACCTTCTGCAAATCTGGATATAGAAGACAGATTAGAATGCATGAGCATAATTTCTTCCTTTATTTCGTCTAGGAAAAAATGCGCAATAGTTGTCGACCATGACCTTGCTTTTCTTGATTCTACCTGCCCAAAAAGCATACTATTCGGCGGTAAAAAGGGAGTAAATGGTATGACAGATGAGATAGAAAGCACCAGTAAGGCCATAAACAATTTCCTTAAAAATATAGATGTTACAATAAGAAGGGACAAGGACAGCGGAAGACCAAGAATCAACCAAAAAGGAAGTCGTCTAGATGTAGAGCAAAAAGCCGCTGATGCTTACTTTGCTGAATAACCACAAAAAAGTTAATAATAAATCCATTTCAATAATATACAAGTAATACAAAACAGCCCTTTTTATTTGAAATATTTCTAAAGTAGGTATGAGGGGGGATAAAAATGGAAAGGATGGAGGAGATGGGAAGTTTATATGAAAAACTGCTACAGCAGATAACTTTGTACAACCAGTATAAAAACAACATAGACTTTGAAAAAGCCCAGAAACTAAGCAAACATCTAATGGATATAAACAATCTTGCCATAAAATTAGGGGTTTATAGAGGGGACGTAGAATCTGAATTAAACGCCATGGAAACAAAGCTGAGGCACGAAGAAAGAAACAAATCTATAATTTTTATATAGATTACTGCCCAACTTTGAATTCCAAAAGATCTATAGCTAGGACGTGCAAAGTAGCTGAACCGGTAGAAACTCCTGTTGAAGAAGAAGTCACAACATCATAGCTGTTTGGATCCGCATAAGAGGGTACAAAAATTGTGCAGTAACCTGAAGGAACATTATTTAATATGGTCCATCCCGTTACCGTTCCATTCCCATAAAGAACGTTGCAGTTTGGGGCATTTATGGTGTCATTGTAAGAAGGGAATACGCTATTTATAGATAAGGAAGTATTACACGATGAACCACATGCACTACTGTAATTTGTTATAATAACAGGTTCATAAAAAGTAGAGTAGGAAGAGGACGAAGAAAACCTTGAGTTATATGAAAATATTAAATCGGACGGCAGATCACTGTTTGAATAATTGGATTTTGTGAATACTTGTAAAAGGAAAGGGCCAGATAACTCTGAACCTAAAACTGAGGAAACATAAGAATTTAATGCCGAAGCGGAGCCGCCATTCTGAAACAACAAAAGTTGATTTTCTGTAGATGAAACAACCGAAAAGGATGAAACAGCTGAGTATACTTGCGAGATAAAATCGCTATTAGTAGTTATTGAACCATTCAACTTAAGATAATAGCTTGTTATTGCATATGCGGAAGTTATAACACCGAGTATTATTATGCTCCCGACCACAAGATCAATCGTAAAAACTTGCCCTTTGTTCATGACCACTCCGTATAAGAAAGTCTAATTATTTCATTTCCAGGATACAATACGGCAAACCTCTGTATGGAAGCGACATAGCTAGAAGAATAATCTATTGAAAAACCGGTGGTTATCCCTTTCCCATTCAGTTTTAATATTGAACCGTTTAAATAGTAAAAAGTTATATTAAACGAATCGCCGGCCTTCAACAAAGAAGAAATGCACGAGGCTGATAAGGCAGTAAGATTGTAAAGTTTAATCGGTGATACTTCTAGGTTATTTTGCATAACTCCAATTTGCTTTATTTGGCTGCATGAAAAATCATACCAATTTGAAGGATAACCCTCAGAACCAAG
>JAKACB010000042.1 GCA_021796445.1 Nanobdellota archaeon | reverse complement strand
ATATTGGAGCACAGTACGGAGATTATGCAATCCTTTGCAGCAAAATTTACAAAGCTAAGGTTTATACCTTTGAACCATTACCACAAAACTTCAAGGAAATTTTGAAAAATATAAAACTAAACGGATTAGAGGAGGATCAAATAAAAGCATTCAATGTAGCTTTAGGAAATGTAAATAAGATAGCAATGATAAGTTATAGTGGTGAGATGGCCAACAATAGTAATAAAGGAAAAAAGATAAAAGCAACATTTAGAACACTTGACAGCTATAAGCTTAAAGCAGATCTTTTGAAAATAGATGTAGAAGGATTTGAATTAAATGTTTTGGATGGGGCGATCAAAACCATTAAAAAATACCATCCAAAGATAATAATAGAAACACACAGCAGAGTATTAGAAAAGCAGACAAAGGAATTTCTTTCAAAACTAAACTATAAACTAAAACATGAAGGCCGTTCAGTCTATAATGCAAATAAGGAATTTGACAAGGTAACTAATTTATTTTTCGAATAGTTTCTGTTCGTGAGTATTTACAGTTTCACTAATCTAATCATAAGCACAAAATTCAACTACTTCTGTGCTTTGAGCATAAAATAACTAAGATGCATTCTAAAGTCATAAATTAAAAAAGCCGGGTTCCCTATTTCGCTATGTCATTGAACTTATCAAAAATGATAAGTTTAGATACATATATAAGTTATGATAGATATAAAAGGAGATGAAAGCTGAAGAGCTGCTGAGTCTGTTCATTGAATCAGGAATGGCCGTTTTTACTGCAAAGGATGTTGAAAGATTGACAGGAAAGGGGGTAGACTATACTGCTTTATACTTAAACAGACTTGTAAAAAGAAGAAAGATAACAAGGATAGAAAAGGGAAAATACTGTTTAATAAATGCAAACATTTTTGAAATAGCAGCAAATGTAGTATATCCTTCCTATATAAGCATGCTTGCAGCGTTTGAACTCCATGGAATTACGGAGCAGAAACCGCTAACAATAGACATTGTAACCACAAAAAGGCACAAGTCCTTGAAATTCAACGGTTATAGATTGTTTTTTCACACAATAAAAAAGGAATTTTTCGCCGGCTTTTATAGAATGAACAACCGCAAAATAATATGCGCAGAACCTGAAAAAGCTATAGCAGATTCTATTTATTTTAACACTCCTGACAAAAACTATGTTTATGAGGCATTGAACAACGGCTTGAAGAAAAAAATAATAAACTTAAAGGCGTTGCAGACATATTTGGAAAATATGAAGTCAGTTAGGACCAATTCAGAAACCATGGAATTAAAGACATTATTGGAGAAAAAGCATGTACACTTTAAATGAACTAAAAGATTACGCCAATGTGCTTGGCTTTAAAACAGCAGAACAGGCCGAGAAGGATTACCTTCAGGAACTGCTTCTTAAAATGCTATATTCAAAGATTCCTGGAGAAATGCTAGTGTTCAGGGGAGGTACTGCGCTGTCAAAAGTCTATTCTACTGGCAGGTTCTCAAGTGATTTAGACTTTGTTCTCAACGCTGCTAAAAAAGTAGACATTGAAAAGGAAATTAAGCAAGCGATAAAGCTTTTATCCAATTTTTACGAATGCAAATTCGAAAAAGAAACTTATAGAGAAATGATAGGTTATGAAATTAAGGTAAACGGGCCACTTTACACTGAAAAGAATGAATCCAGTAAACAGAAAATTTCAATAGATATAAACACTTATGAAAAGGTAGTTTTGCCTCCTTTAGCTTTTATAAAGTACCCTATTTATTCAGATATTACGCCTTACACGCTTGTAATTAAACAGTTGGAAGAAATTCTCTTTGATAAGCTCCTTGCTTTAAATGAGAGAAAAAACATAGCTGCCAGAGACTTGTATGATATTTATGTTATCCTGAAAAAAAGACTTCCTTTAGACCATGAAAAGATTGATTTGCTTTTTAATAAAGAATATAAAACATTCACACTTGAACAGACAAAAAAAAGGATAGACCTTATTAAACCACTGTGGAAACAGGAAATATCACAGCTAACCAGTAATTTTATAGATTTTGAGACTGTAAAGGCATACACGGCTCATGCTCTATCAACCTTTTTTCATTAGTTTTATTGTTTATTCAAAAGCCGCTGAAGAAAATAATAAAGCTTTGTTTAAAAGCCATAGAATCGTAAATTAATCTTAAGTAAAATTTATTTATAAAGGGTATTAATTTATAGATACGATTTTATTTTAAGTTATAGAATAACCTATGGAACCATTGATAAGCATATACGGAACGGTTTTCAACAACGCGAATGTTATAAGGAAATAGATTAATTCTGTAATAACTAACCTGCCTGATTTCAAAAAAAGATTTGAAATGGTTATTGTTGACAATTATTCAAGCGATGGAACTTATGAGATATTAAAAGAATATCAAAAGAAATATCCAAATATAACTGTAATACAAAAGAAGTGCACAAGGGGTAAAGGAAGGGCTGTTGCATTCAACAACACTAAAGGAAAATATGTATTAACAGTTGATTTTGACACTATGTATCTAGAACCATTCAAAAACATAGTTTATAGCTACAAAAAAATAAAACCTCTAGAAATTTATCCAATGTTTATGATGAAAAGAGAAACAATGGATGTTGTTGGTAACTGGAAAGATCTAAATTATGACGAAGATATGGAGCTAGCTGCAAATGCTATTTCAAAGGGGATAACGTTTTACTCTGTGCCCTGCACAATTTCTCAAAATGAGGCTACAAAAAACAGAGAAAAAAGATATGCTAAAGGTTATAAGTATATAAAAAGACAACTTAAAAATTATGCAGATATGATAAGTGGGGGGGGCTAAGCTTATCTGAGTTTATATCAAGATATGGAAATCACGGTAAAATAAAAGTTACATTACTTTACTTTGTATGGATAAGTATAAAACCTAAAAATATATGTATATAATTTTTTATCACTTGGATTAGACAAAACAAAATTAATAACCCATAATTCTAAAAGCCTTTTGCTGTTATACCATAAAAAAGCAAGTAAAAAACTTATAAACGATAAAATAGCATTTTTTAAGGTAAATGTTAACTAGGCACAAAAAGTTTAAAATTAATAGCCTTAATGAATTTTCAATAAAAAGGAATATTTTATTCCTGTAGAAATGATATTTATTTCTGGGTTATTATCAGCTTAGTTCCTGTGCTTTGAACTGGATTCTTTCTAGCCCTAGTTATTATTGCCGCCGTTATAAGAAGAATTGCTCCTATTATGATAAATGCAATATCAATAAATAGCAAAGTTCCGGTGAATGTAGAAAATATCGATGAAGGTATCTTCAATGAAAAAGAAGAAACTGTAAAGGAAAGAAGAAAAGGTATTATATAAGCAAAAGGAATGTAAAAAATAACCAATGATATTATTGCCATTGATATTACGTTTTTACCAACAGCCGTTAACTTTTTCTCTTTCTGGTACGAGAAGAATATCAAAACTATTCCTATAATAGCAAGTGCAATCGAAAGCAGCTCATAATGGTAAATATCAACGTTGTTCATAGGTATACTTATCCCAGTTAAGCTTTTCACAAAAGAGGATGCAAAACAGCCCATACCGCAGTTTATATAGGATATCTTTGAATTAAGAGCGGGAGTTACTGTTGAGATAAGCTTGCTCGTATTTACAGGAGTTATTACGCTGGTTAGCTGGTCCTGCTGAACGGTATAATTAACTATCTTTGGAACGGCGTTCTGCGCAAAAGAATGCGATAAGAATCCGGATAAAAAGCCGGCTAATATCACTGTAAATAACAGCAATCCTACAAATAGAAGCAAACCTCCAATATATCTTCCACTTTTTCCCAACATCATATGCAACTTATGTAATTTTTATTATTTAATTCTAACTTATTATAGTCTAGATACTAATACTTATATTTATATAAAAATCGCCTATTTTCTCTATGAAGGTATACAACAGCTTAAGCAGGAAAATAGAAAACTTCAAAGCCTTAGAAAGAGAAAAGGTTACAATGTATACCTGCGGACCAACAGTTTACAATTATGTACATATTGGAAATCTAAGGACTTTCATATTCTATGATACCGTTAAAAGAGCTTTTAAACTCAATAATTACAAAGTAAAGCATGTTATGAATATCACAGATGTAGACGATAAGACCATAAGAGGGGCTATTGAAAGCAAGGTATCTTTAAAGGAATACACTGAAATGTATACCAAGTACTTTATAGAAGATCTAAATAAATTGAACATGGACATGGATACAAGGATTACAAAAGCTACTGACAACATCGATGAAATGCAGAAGATCATTGTAAAATTGGTAAAAGAAGACTATGCTTATGAAGCTGAAGACGGCATATACTTCAATATTTCAAAATTCAAGGATTACGGCAAACTTTCTGGAATGAAGGTTGACGGCATCTATTCAAGAATAAAGAATGACCAGTATGACAAGGAAAACGCATCTGATTTTGCATTGTGGAAATACTGGGATGTAAATGATGGAGAGACTTACTGGAAAGGCGAGCTGAAAAAAGGAAGACCGGGATGGCACATTGAATGCAGTGCTATGTCCATGAAATATCTTGGTAAAACAATTGATATACACTGCGGAGCGGTAGACCTGATATTTCCTCACCATGAAAACGAGATAGCGCAAAGCGAGAGCTACAGCAAACAAAAGTTCGTCAATTACTGGCTGCATGCAGAACACTTGCTTGTAAACAACCAGAAAATGTCAAAGTCTTTGAATAATTTTTATACTTTAAGGGATTTGGAAAGCCAGGGCTTTAATCCATTGTCTTTCAGGTTAATGGTAATCGACAGCCATTATAGAAATAAATTAGACTTCAACTTTGAAAACCTGCGAAAGTATGAAAAACTACTGGCAAAGATAGATCTATCAATAAAAGCGCTGATCAAAGTAGAAAAATACGAGGAAAAAGAAGACAATTATTCAAGGATACAGACAAAACAGAAAATAGATAAGGAAATTGAGTTATTCAAAGAAGCTGTGAACAACGACCTAAACACGCATGAATCTTTGCAGCATTTCCTTTCACTGCTTGATTTAGCTGATGAAAAAACAAAGAAAGCAAAAGTTGACAATAAAGAATTTTTAATGCTTTCCGCTGCAATCGGCAAGATGAACGATTTTTTAGGAGTATACCTAGCATATGAAATACCTCAGGAAATAATTGCTTTGGCAGAGGAAAGAGAACAGAAGAGAAAGCAAAAACAGTTCGTAGAAGCAGATTTATTGCGTGAAAAGATAAGCGAGAATGGCTATTTCATTGCTGATTTACCGAATACGTTTGTAATAACAAAGAAGTACCTAGATTGAATTTTAGAAATATCTAAATAAGCAATGGAACGATAAATCAATAAATTCTAGATTTTAATCTCTCGTCATACTTTCTCTAAATCGGATTTGCCCAGGCAATTGCTGCATTTTTATAGGTTCCATCAAAATTATGGTTATTATCCCTCACTATGACAATGATATGTAAATTATGTCGCTTATTAATGTAATTTGCAGGGGGAAATAATAAATAAATAGTTTCCCCCTATGAGAAACTATTTAAAGTTAGTATTTCTTTATTTAATATGGAACGCGGATTGATTGAGCAGTATCTTATAAA
>JAKACB010000041.1 GCA_021796445.1 Nanobdellota archaeon | reverse complement strand
AGTAAGGTATGGCAGTGCCTTTAATGTAATACAGAATACCTTCTTTTATAGACATTTTTCTTTTAGTTTCCACACGCGGATGGATGACTGTTGAGATTACCTTTTTATAGTCACTTATGAATAACAGCCCATCACCACACTATAGTATTATATTAGAGTTTAATATAGTTATTAATACATGATATCAGAATGCTGGTGCAGTTGCTGCATTCCACATACCTACTGCGTCTTCCATCTGCAGACCATAATATGCGCCGTTGCCAGTACTTGAAGAATCACCACTAGATACAGTAAATTCATCCCCAGCTAACCTATAAAATGGCAAAGGATATTTATAAGTACCGTTTATATTGGAAGGATCTTGAGTATTTGCACTATATATTGGGATTTTATCAAAGTAACATACAACTGTTCCTGCTGGTGCTATCAGATTTACTCCAGTAACAAAGTAATATTGGTTAGGACTCTCTACAGATTCGATTCTCACTATGCCAGCACCTGTTGATGTTGAAACAGATGGAGGTGGAGTATAGTAACCAAGGTTACTTCCATTTAACTGAATATTGTATTGATTTAGAGTTTCAATGTTTGGGACAGGTTCAGAGGTTTCATCTTTTTTTGCTTGGAACCAGTAATAACCAGAACCTCTCCATCCATTCCACACTGGATATGGATTGTATATACTGCCTGAAACTCCAGAAACGGGATTGCCATCATATGTTATGAAAGACAGCTGCTGTGTAGGAGTTTGCGTAGTGCCTTGTGCCACTACATCTTGATTATATATTATTAAAAAGTTTTGATTAGAAATATAATATACACCAGTGGGATTTCCCCCATTTGCCTGCTTGTCCGTGATATCATAATATCCTGGACCATACCATGTGATTGTTCCATTTGAGCTTGGTTGAATTGGAGACGTTTCAGCAGTACCTTGCGAGGTATTGATTATTCCAGTATATCCGTTAACTAGTGCATCAGTTACTAGATCTTGGCCTGTATTAAAGTAAATACTTTTGTTGTTGGGCATAGTGTAGTATCCCTTACCATACCAGTCAATGCCAACATTTGTTAGCCAGTTTCCTAATGCTATAGGATTTGTAGAACTACCATATACTCCGTTATGTGTTATTTGAGATGTATCTACCGTTCCACTGGCAATACTAACTTGAGAGTCATTTGAACACTGCACATCTTTTCCTAGCACTTTAAGAGTTAAACTAAAACAGTCTGAAGTTATTACGCCATTATCAGAAACGACCATTTGAGTATAGGCTGAGCCTAAGGCTAAACTACCAGATATGCTTCCGTTTAAGGATAGTTTAAGACTTCCACCAGGTCCTCCCACATCAGCAGCTGCATAGAATGTCCCAGGCAATGATAATGTAATTGCTTTGCTTTCAGATCCGACTCCGAAGGTAATCGTAGAGTCAGTTATGTTATTGAAATTTGCAACACCTGAGATTGTGAATGCCCCCGCTATGCCAGTAGACAATTCAAGTGTGTCATGATAACTAACGAATCCTATAGGCACTCCAGGAATCTGAAGTCCAACTGGAATGTTTTGGCAACCATTAGGCTGATAAAGAGATGGATCATTGAATAGTTCTGCCATTAGAGTAGGTGGGAGAATTTGGGCGTCATTGTCAGAGCAACTCACTGTCAAAGTTCCTTCAATAGTATCTTTGTAAGCATTAGGAGCAGTGATCTGTTGCGATGCTAAAGAGTAAAATCCAGATGTTAGATTTATATCTACAGGAAATTTCAGCCCATTTTCAGTAGTTATAGTGCCAATCATAGAAGATGGTTGCCCCGTATTTGAAAGTGTATATGGAAAACCAAGATTAGAACCAAATAGAGCATTATTGTATTGATTGAGTTCTGATTCTGAATTTACAGCTTCCATGGTTTCAAGTTTCATACCTTGAAACCAATAAAATCCGGAACCTCTCCATCCATTCCACACTTGATATGGATTAGTTACGGTTCCAGATTGGCCATATAACTCACTTCCATTATTCTTTATGAACATTAACCCGTTTATTTCTTCCTGTTGAAACATTGATTGTTGTGCATCTGCTACCTGGGGTAAAGATATTCCTGCAGCACCTAGGGCCAATACGGCTGCCCCAGCAGTAATTCCTCTTTTGATGTTATGGAAAATGTCATTACTGACATAAGGCCTTTTAGCTGCTGTTAAAATATTCATTTTTTGTTCTGATGTATCTGCTATTCTCTCCATTTTTATTGATTTTGTAGATTTCATCCCACCACTTTTTATAAATCATATATTTTAGTATAATTATAGGTATTAAAATATATGAATATATACTATAAGTTAATATTTACATTCTTAAATATTGTAGTTATTTTGTCTTGCACATTATAGCTAAGCATAAAGCTGCTGGAAGATCCAGCAGCTGGGTTGGATAGGGTTTTAACTAGCATGCTCTGATCATTTCTTTTACCGCTTGCATGCCTGCCAATTTACCACCAGTACAGGCTTGCACATACATGATTTAAATACTTATTGCAAGAAATAAAATATAATACAAGAAATATTATATATTTTGTAATATATTTGGTTATAATTTAACATAGTATAATAAATAATTAAATTTTGTGCATAACATGTCTGCATCATCTGATCAGAGGAAGAGAATTAAGGAAAAACTTCCTCATGAGCTGCTTAAGGAGCTTTACCTTAATTCAAGGGTTTCGATAAAGGAGCTTGAGCGCAAGTTTGGAATATCCCATCATACGCTTTCCAAGTGCCTTAAGGAGTGTGAGGAAAAGTACAACCTTAAGTATACATTGGATGTAGATACAAACCTTCTTGGTTTTTCGGAACCTAGGATAATTGCAATAAAGTTTCAGGAAAGAGTCCCAGATATAAATCTTTTAAAGAAAGTCCTTGAAAAAGATCCTGTTGTTCAGAATGCATATCTTGCTACAGGAGATTTTGATCTAATACTGCACATAGTTGCATTTGATCAGCCCAGTTATATAAAATGGTTATTTTCATTCAGGGTAGGATTTAGCCAGTACAGACCTTTGGTTAAAGTAGCAACACTTAATGCTATTGCTGATGGGTTTATGCCAATAAGACTTAACATTATAAAAGAAAGTGATAAAATAAATAAATCAGAGAAAATTTTGCTTGAAAAACTTATTATAAACTCTAGAGCTAAAGTAAAGGATCTATCTGAATCCACAAAATTATCACAAATGAAGATTATATATTTAATTAATAGTTTGACTAGAAAGGGCGTAATAAAGAGATTTACTACATGCATACAGAATCCAGATAAACGCCTGTGGTTGTTTTTTACGATTTCCCTGATGCCAAATGAAGACCATAAACCTAAATTACAGACAATGCTAATTAATGAACTTGTATATAAAAATGATAAGTATAGTATAACTACAGATTATTCTGTAATTTATGATACTTCCGGATATTTCGACTCCGTGTTCTTCTGTAATTTTAAGAATGGCTATGAATTAGATTCCAAAGGACCAAACCTTTTTGATAGATTATGGAAAAGTGAGTATCCAAGGTTTGAAAAGAGCATATTGACCTCTTTAATCGTAGGGGCGTGGCCTTTTAATAAAAATGATTATTCTGAATGGGGTAAATTAATCGATAAAAATGGTGTTAAACTCTCAAGGATTGACCTTTTTAAATAATCTCAGATAGGTATAAAAATCAGACAGACAGATAGTATTTTGTACTGCATTCAAAAATGTGATGTTTTAGGAATGTTTGATTATGTATAGGGATTCAACAGATTGATTTGATACCTTCTGAACTTAGTTAATTGTATGATTGGTGGAAAAATGGAAAAATTGATATACGATGCGGATCCAGGCATGGTGTGTACCGTTAGTGGTACATGCCCAAAGTTTGTAATTGATGAACAAAAACAGGTAATTAGCCTAATAGACAAAAAAGGGAATAGAGCAGATATGTCTGTCGAGCATTTTAACAGGTTTGTACGGGCTGTAAAAACTGGAGAGATAAGAGAATTTACCTCGATCATGAGAAAATAAATTTAATATTTATACTAAATTAGCCTTTGTATTGATTAATGGTAATTTTATGCCTGTTAGATTGTACATATTTGGATCCACACATGTTGATCCTACTGAAAAAGCTGAACTTAAATCGATACTTAGAAAAGTTAATGATAGCGACGGCGTAGTTGCTGCGGAATTTGAGAATGACAAGTACACAACAGTAGCGTTGAAGCATTTCAGAGATTTGAATGATAGACAAGTAAGAACAGTAGTTGAGCATGAATTTGGCAAAAGAAGAGTGATTGCACCATATACATTCCTGAAAATGACACAGAAATATGAAGGAATAAAGGAAGTAGTGTCAATAGAACCCAAATTTGAAGGAACAGTAAAACATATCTCCAGTGCAATAATTCCAAGATATCAGAGATTCAATGAATATTTAAAATATGCAAAATCACACATTAATGAAACTGGAACTGCAGATAAGCTCTTTCAGTTATATACAGAATTTCAGAGATTATCTGCAAAACAGTGTATGCTAAGAGAAGAGCACATGTCTGCTATTGTTGCAGATATAGCAAAAAACAATCCTGGAGATACTTTGGTTTACGCTAATTATGTCCATACGGCTGCCATAAAGAAGTATCTTAGAAAAGAGCACATAGCGTACGAAGAACGGGAAGATAGTTACATACATGAACTCGAAAAAGCCCGTTGGAAGATGTATAATATTGCATTGAATTCTGAACGTAGTAGTCTTACAAAGCAGAATAAGATAATCCTTGCAAGGAGTATCTTAGAATATGAGGTTGTGTATGCAGACGGCAAGGATAGCAGCATAAAACAGGAACATCGTGTCTATAAAGCAGTTGGTAAGTCTATAAAAACAATTAAAGACTTTGTAGAAGCTCTTTCTAACTTTGATGAATTCAAGAAGTCAGTAAAAGCTGCATCTTCTTGAATCTCATGCACATAATATTTCAAGTGGCGTATCTCTTTAGCCATGCAGCAGTTTCTTTAAGCAGAATCTTTTCATGTTCATGGTTGTCGAAAGTATGCTTAGCATCCTTTATAACTTTTAAAGATTTTGAACTTTTTACAATGTTGTAATATTCATCCACGTATTTGAGCAGAATAGATTTGCTCCCAGTTATGAAAAGGACAGGAGGCATTTTTTTATCTGATAGTTTATTTCTCCACACCTTATCAAACTCTTGTGTTTCTTTTACAAAAGCAGTTCCGATTAATGATTCTCCCCTTTTATCTATATAGTAACCTTGCTTGTTTATTGCACTGATTATAGGTTTTTTGTTATAAAACTTGTTAAGAGGGCTTGGATGTGAAGGGTCCCATAGGACAATGGCACTGACATACCGTTTATCAGCGGCTATCGAAGCTGCACCTCCGAAGCTATGGCCTACTAACCCTATATTTTTGAAGCCCTGTTTCTTCAAAAACCTTATTGCATTCTCAGTGTCCTTAGCTTGGCTCATTATGCCCCCGTGTTTCAGAAGGGATCCGTTGCTCGGATACCTTCCTCTCGGATTGAACCTGAGAGCAGCAAAACCATTTTCGTAGAATGAGCGTGCTGCAATAATTGGAAGATGATAATCAAGGTAGTTGTCCGGAAATCCGTTTGCAAATATGACAGCATTCCTGGTTGGCTTTTTTGGGATATGCAATACTCCATGTAGAGTAAATCCTGAACTCT
>JAKACB010000040.1 GCA_021796445.1 Nanobdellota archaeon | reverse complement strand
ATAAGATGCAACATCTGCAAAAAGAAGGTTGATGTGGAATGCGATATCCACAAGGACAAGGCGCTGTCTAAAACACTTAAAATAAGGGGAATTTTAGACGACGGTATATACAGCTCAAGCATAACATTTTTTGACAAACAGGCCGAATCATTGCTAAAAATATCAAGAAAGCAGGACATAAAAGAAAAAATTGAGGATATTTCATTCGGATTATACCAGGTAACAGTATCTGCAAGGATGAATAAATTCAATGATAATTATTCATTAACGGCAAGAAAAATAGAGACCGTGGAATATTCACTCTGAGTGTTGACCTATACAATAAAAAGATAGCTATGAAATATGTATAAAAACGACGCAAAAGTCAACAGACTTAACCCTATTATCTCCAGTTTTTGGGGCCGTTCTCTCAGCAACAAAACGGAGAAAATGATTACCAACGGTATGGCCAACTGGGCGACAAATGGAGTTAGAAGGGCATTAAACTTGTAAGCGAATGAAAATGCAACGGTGGCCGAGCCGTTTAGGATACCCGCTATTCCAATATAAAAGAATTTTTTCTCGGCGGTATAATATTGTATTCCTTTTGACCTATTTTGGATAAACGCGATAGGGATACAGAATACAAATGAGAATAATTGGAGAACTGAATAATAAATAAGAGGAAAACTAGTATTTATCGTATAAAATATAATCCACATGAAAACCCATAAGATAACGGCCGCGAGCGCGAGCAGAACATACTTTGAAAATTTACTTTTGCCGGTACTGCCAAAAACGAGAAATATTATCCCAAGCATCACTATAAAAAACGGCAGTAAAATGATTTTCACTTCTGCGATAAAAAAGAATATCCCACTAAAAAGTACAATGAGTATGTCTTGTATTCCCAATATAGTGTTTATCACTGACAGATTGTAACGCTCGATTGAATAAAAAAGCAGATAAGTCGCAGAGGTATACATTGCCCCCAGACCTGCCAGCAAAGGGAGATAAAAAAAATCGAATGAAAATGTTCTGTAAACAACTAAGGAGATTATAACGGATCCAACAACAGAAAAACCTAAAAATATTGGTATAAACTTTCTATAGCCTATTTTTCCTATATATTTTTTTGATATTAGGGGATACGCCACAAAACCGAATAAAATAATAAACAGAGAAATAAAATAAAATAAAAACATACTACACTTTTCTTATAGAACCTGCTTTTCCCACATTAACCTGCAGCTCATCTCGAAAAGATTTCACGTAGCCTTTGCTTATCTCTACATTATCTCCAATGGAAAACATGTCTATCTGTTTTCCCCAAAGAGACAATTTGCACTCCCCGCTATCGTCTTTTATTTTGGCGGTAGCCACCTTATTGCTGCCAAATTTTGTCATTACTTCTCTGGCCTCGCCTATTTCCGTTACTTCTGCCGTTAAATCGACATCACTCATTCCATCTTTTAATTCCGCTATTTTCATATTCTCACCCCAAAAAAGAAGCATAAAGCAGCGGTAAAAGAACAGTTACATCTCCTTCGACTGTAATCTGTTTTGCTTCAGGTTTTACCTTGCCCCATGATATTGCTTCTTCTAATCTTGCACCAGATAAACTACCGTCCCATTCTACCGCAGTAGTCATGTATATTGCATAATCTAAACCATTTTTGAACTGATTCCACCAGATAGTGTGGTGCTTTGAGATTCCACCGCCAAGCATTAATGCGCCGCTTTTTTTGGCCTTGAAAACTATCTCTGCCAGGAGATCTTCATCTTTCAGCAGATTTATCCTGAAATTTTTGTCTTTTTGGGAATACATCCAAATCTGGGAACCTACACTGCCGTCGGTTATGCCGGGTACTATTATTGGTATTTTATTTTTCCACGCCCAAAAAACAATTGATTCTTTTGCATTTCTTTCCCTGCTTATCTTACTGCCTACAAAATCTATTAATTCGCTCGTGGAATATTCCTTTTGAAAAGAAGCAGCTTCTTTTAGTATCGGTATCAGCTTGTCCTCTAATATATAACCATAACTGTCATTGGGTATAAAAATATTATAAAGTCTGTTTATGCCCTCCTGCCTTAATTTCGCATCATCGGACATCTCAGTTCCTGCGTAATAATCTTTCCATACTTTTGCTAAGTCGTGGTCTAATGTTCCGCAAGTAGTAATTATGACATCTACATTTTTATTCTTGACTAAGTCAACGATAACCCCCCTCAAGCCGGTAGAGATAACATCAGCTGGAAATGACAAGAATTTTACACATTGCTTGTCTTTTTGCATATCCTTGAATATATCGGAGGCTGTCGCTAGTTTCTTTGCTGTAAACCCTCCTGCCTCTGAAAATGCATAGATAAGTTCAGATATCTTCTCCCCTTTTTTTATTTCTATGTTTTTTACTTTCTTTCCTAACATCTTTATTTTAGGAAATTTATCGCTTAAATAGATTTTAGGGTTAACTTGAAACCAAAAGCACTGAATTATTATCTCCTTTTGTTTTGAGATATTTATTAGCAGTGCCTCTTAAATCGTCAAGGGTTATGTTTGCATATTCCTTATAAAGCTCGTAAGGAGTCTTCCCGTATAAAAGAATAGAATCAGAGAGACCTTTTGAATGCTCAAGCGCAGAATCAATATACTCTAAAAGATCCATGTTTGCAATCATCTTTGCATCTTCTACAGCTTTTGGAGGAAGTTCTCCTTCCGTGATTTTTGTTATCTCATCAAATAGCATGTTCTCTGCTTTCTCTAAATTATTACTTTTAACCTGCGAAAAAACTGCTAGGTACCCGCTGTTTTTATTGATTTGCATATCAGCGTATGCTTGGTATGCTATCCCCATTTTATCTCTGATATTTTCCATAAACCTGCTCGTGAGCAAATTTCTGATATAACCTAAGCTGGCCCTTGCAGTATTCGATTTGCTGTAAAGATTGGAAGCCCCTGGAAGTTTCATACCGAATAAAATATTTGACTGACCTTTTTTGGGATTAAAATTATGCATATTTATTTCTCTATAATTTATATTTCCGGTGTAAACAGCAATTTCAGGTTTATTATAACTTTTATCAATACTACCAAAGGCATCACAAATAAGAGGTTTTATTTCCTTTTCCTTGAAATTACCTACAACTGATAAGAGCATATTTTTAGGAGAGTAGTATTTTTCGTAAATATCGAGCAACTGGGTTTTTGTTGCTTTATTCACTACATTTACATCGCCTCCAAAAAATGTATTTGTATTTTTTCTAAAAAGATACGCTCTTGCAATCGCACCTTCTAAACTCATTTCACTGCCAAAATTTCCGTGTATTTCATTTATTGCAGCCTCTTTTTCATTATGGAGATTTGTGGAGGGAAAATCCGAATTAAAGGCCATCTCTTTCAGGGCATAAAACAATACTTTAAAATTGGTTGACGGCAAGGCTTTAAATGTATAATCAGTAGTTTCGGCATCAGTTTCTCCATTCCAATAAATAGTATTTTCATCTAATATATCCCTCAAATCTTTTTTCTTGATATTTTCAGTCCCCTCAAAAACCATGTGTTCAAGCAAGTGGGCGTAGCCATTTTCAGTGTTTTTTTCGTTAAAAAATCCATAGTTGACTCCTAAAGTTATTCCGATGCTGTGCAAATAATTATTCTGCTTGAAATAAACTCTCAAGCCATTATCCAAAACGAAACTCCGATAATTAACCATAATTACTAGAGAATAAACCGAATATTAAAGGTTTTAAACGGTTGGAAGGGATTTAGAAGAACAAATCGCCGCTGCATTGTTTATGTCCCTACAAATCATCGCAGTTATATAACCCGCTTCCTTTGTTATTCCTTGATTTATATTTGATCCAGTTGTATTAAATTCGCTTATTATATATTCGGGCATATATCCTGTACCATTTGGTGCAAATATTATTGGTGTTCCTCCCGGGGCCAAACTATTTCCTGCACCAATTTCAAAGAAGGTTCCGCCTATCAATGAGAAAGGAACGGCTCCTCCCGAGTCGTATTTTGATATATATTTATTTTCTAGAGGAGTAAGAGTCTGCAATGGCGATGGATTCGGGTATTGATCGTTATATAATTCCTCCGAGGTAAAATTTACATAATTGGAGGTATATTTTAGATGCGGATTGAGAAAATTCAGCGTCCAATCCCCTTCATAGGCGTGGTAAAAAAGAGTGTTTGTTTGGGGGGTAGTTGATTTGTTAGAAACTGGCAAAGTATTCAATTCTACTTTCTTGCCGTAATAGGTCCAATTCCCGAAATTGCTTAAGGCATCGAACAATGCATATCTTTCAATTGCACAGTATTGACAGCCTTCTATACCGATAAAATTTACCCAGAGTTTACCGTTTGTTGTTATCGGAGATGCTCCGTTTATACTGAACCAGTTATTTCCTACGCTATGCGTTGCAGATCCATTGATGAAAAAAACGATGTATAGAACAGCAGCCACTACCACAATAATCAAAACTGCAAACATAAGAATCATTGTTTTTAACTTTAACTTAATCGGATCCATCCCTAAATTAGAGGTTAAAAGCATATAAATTTTGCGGATTTATCTAAAAGATATGACATTAGAGCTGGAGTATGATGAGAAAAGAGGTATGTATCTTCTTAATAAAATAAGAGTGATGGTATTACCAAAAGGGAGTTTGGAGGCATTACAAAACTCTGTAAATCTCATATTGGGTCTTGCGACTAAAGGGATCTTTCAAGAAGTTTCGGCAACCGTTTTCTATTCTTTTTTACAGGATTTAATCAAGCAAAAAGCATTAAAGATTAGAGGGGGTAGAACAGAAACCGATATTTTTGATTTATTTAAAAAATTGGGATTCGGAAGAATAAATGAGATTTCCCGGGATATTGATTTACATAAAATTAGTATGGAAGGCAATTCAAATTCATTCCTAAACATAATGGTTAGTTCGCCTTACTGTTTCAACAGTATAGGTTTATTAACAAGTATCTACAGAATAGTTACAAATAAAGATGTTGAAGTAACCGAAGAAAAATGCAGGAGCACTGGCGATTCTGACATAGATTTTTTTAGTGCAAGCATAAAAGAAAGCAAAAGCCAGTATACCTACGTACCTTCCCAGATATTTGAAAATAAAAATGAAAACCTAAAAAAAGTCGATATACTGGAAGATGAAACGGATATATTCTTGAATTCGATACCGTCCGAGATAGTGCCCGTAACTTATTTTCCATATCTTTTCAGTAAATTAAGGAAACTGATCGGATTAGGAGTTTATGGTATAGAAAGCCAGGCCGGAAAGGAGCTTGCAAAACTTTACCAGCAGTACAATTTACAGCTTATACAAGAAAAATACAAGTTAAAAGGCCTGGACATAATGCCTGTCATAAGTGGTTTAGGGAGGATTGAAACGCTAAAAACTGATCTGGGTTATTTAATGGAGGTAGATATATATAATTCATTTAATGCACTGCATATCGATGAAGCGCTGGAAAAAAGGTGTTTTTTGTTATCAAGCCTGCTTTCCACTCTTTCATATAAATTAACCGGCTCATCCTTGAAACTAAACGAGAAGGAATGCTCGGCATTAAACAATGAAGTTTGCAAATTTTCATTCGAAAGAACTTAGATTAAAATATAAATTATTTAAAATAATGGCTCCTAATTTTCTTAAACGATTGAACTCCGTAAGTCCTATCTTGGAATAAAATTTAGTTGCATCGCGTATGCCCCTTGTTTGAGCTACATAAATTTTATAAGGACCAGCTAAGCCGTGTATAAAACCCACTTACTGAAAAATATTTCTTACAGAAATTACACCTCGCCTTTTGCACAAGAATACCTTTGTTAGTTTTAAGTCTACCATTTTTCACTATAGACGCAGATTTACAATACGAACATTCCACACTCGTATCTGACGTTTATAAGCTTGTTATTCTATTAAAATTTTAGCATACCGTTATAATATAATTACTTAAATAATAAAATCCCAAATAATGTTTATATGAGCCGTTAGTATAGTAGGAAAACGCGCGACTGA
>JAKACB010000039.1 GCA_021796445.1 Nanobdellota archaeon | reverse complement strand
TGCATGAAGAGGGAGGTGCAGGCTACTGCAACATAACTAAGTGCTGCCAGTCTGTCTGCCCTGAACACATAGCAATAACAGACAATGCAATAATCCCTGAAAAGGAAAGTATTGTAGACAACTACTATGATCCTGTGACAATGCTTTTTAACAAGATAAAGAGGAACCATGGACAGTGAAGCAAGTTTTTTCAGCACGATCAAAAAAGCAATACCTGAATTGTTAGAACCTAATTGGAGATTATGGTCATTCCTGGCAATACTGATATTTGCCATAGCTGCCCTGTTTGTTTTCCCTGTAAAAGAATACAGAGGATTGATAGACCCGTTCTACTCCCCAACGATATTAGTAGTTCCAGTGGTTGGATTATTCAGGCTGACATGCTATGCATACCGTAAAGACTACTACAGAAACATTTTCAACCACCCACAAAGCTGCGCTGCAGACGTGAGAGGAGATTCTACAAGCAGGGGATATTCAGGAGAAACCACATTGTTTGCATTTAACAACCTGCACAGGTATTTACTTTATATAGGGATAATACTGCTTCCATTTTTCTACTATGACTTCTATGTTTCAGTAACCTACTTTGGAGGGTTTGTTCTCAGGTTTGCGAGCGTTCTTATCTTATTGAATGCGCTGCTGCTTACGTTATGGGTTTTCTCATGCCATGCCTTCAGACATGTTTTCGCAGGGGGGAATGTAAAATGTTATGACTGCGCATTGAAACCCAAGGCAAGAAAAGGCTTCTTCAACTTCCAGTCTATGCTGAACAAAAGACATGAAGATTGGGCATTCATAAGTTTGGTAGTTATAGTATTGGTTGATTTGTATCTAAGAGCGCTGGCAGCAGGATGGCCGATAGACTTTAGGATTTTACAGGTGGTGTAGTATGAACTTCCCGGACAGATATAGATACCCTTTGTTTTTCATTGGATTGCTTTTGATGATAGCATCTGCTTTCCTATACAAATATAATATCCTAACGCTGGAAGTAGAAGAAGTACTGGTTGTTATAGGCACAATACTTTTTGTATTTTCCATAGCTTCTGCAATTATAAAATAAGTTAATAATCTCAAAGTTCTATTAACAATTTTCTTTATGTAGATATTAAAATAAGACAAATTCTTTTTAAAACTATTTAAATTTCTAAAATTTGCGAATTATAATAATTAAGATAATCCACTTGTTGGATAATTACTAGTATAAACAACATTGTAAGCAACCCCATTATTATTGTTACCACTGTAATCTTTCGCAGTTTCATTAAGTGGCCACCATCCAGCGATACCTGATATAATAGAGTTGCTACCTAATCCTGCTGAATAAATTGTATTGAGTTGGGTTTGAGACAAAATATTAGGGTATATCTGTAAGTCATGCAAATATTCTACTGACCACCCATTATTACCTATTTGTATTGAAGCAGGCCCTACGTTAACAGGAGAAGAAGTAGTGTCATTATACGCTAAATTCCCATCAATGTAAAAACCCACCCAAGAGTTAGTGGCCTCAAACACTACAAAGTGCCAGTTGCCATCCAACTGCATACCCAAATTCCCATTTGCAATCGTGCTCTCAGTAGAATTTCTAGCAAATAAAACTTCGTTTGTAGGAGAGCTACATGGTGATCCCCATACATAAGAATCTAAAGTATCCGGGCCGCTAAATCCAGTATTTGTGAAATTTATAAATAAAACTGCGGGGCAGTAATTTGGTTCTGGCAATTTAAAATTTATCCAAAACGTAAATGTAACCGCAGAAGTTATCTGTGGAACATACGAATTAAAATGCGAATTAATACCATTAAAGAAGGCGGCAAATGCTAGCGAAATTGTTTGTAGTTGCTGGTTAAAAATGCCAGGTAATGAAGAAATTATATTTACATTAGCTTTCGAAATTCGAAGTTATCTGTACTGGCCCATTTAAGGTGCCTACTAAACCAGAAATCATGTCTTTAGCTGAACCATTAAGTGGCCACCAATCGTCTACTCCAGACAATGGCGCACCCATAAGACCTTCTTTGTACAAAGAATTTATCTGATTAAATGATAGAAGAGAATGATAAAGCTGAATATTTGATAGATAACCATTAAACGCATATCCATTACAAACAAAGAATTGAGTACCTATACGAACCTGATTTGAAAAACCGGTTGTACGTGTATTAGAAGTAGTAAAATTCTGGGAATCAAAAACAAAATTAAAGGTTGGTATTGATATTGCATAAGCAACAAAAACCCACTGGCCTAAATATGAAGGAGCGGCAGGAGTCGAGTACCACCACACATCTGGGTACCCACAACCATGATAACCGGCATTAGGATATGCATTGGGGTAAGCAATATTAGCACCGAAATAGTTCCCATTCGGGATACCTTGATTTGGGACTGGTCCAAACGAGAAAATAGGGGTACCCTGAGCATTGCTAGTTGATGCTGAAGAAATAACTGGATAGGAAGGAATATAAACCCAAGCTGTTAAAGTGAATGTCACATTTGTCCCATTGAATACGGGATTTGCGCTAGTTGATATAAATGATGATGAACCAAAACCTCCGACTTCTGAACCAGAAAAACTTGCAACGAAGGGGGGTAGAACTGTAGAAGTACTTGTTCCTGTTATTGAACCTAGTGACTGATAAGGACCAGGCAATACTTGTCCTGGTTCTGTGTAATTAACCGCTACTGTTATAGCATAATGCGTTCCTGCCGAAGGACATATGTTTGGAACTGAAAATATATAGGATGTGCCGGATCTTATCAATGGATTTGGATCAACTGTTGAATTCGGCTTGAAATTTGCTGTTTTTGTTATTGATGGATCTTTTGCCGTTATTCCCGTAACGTTTATCAGATTGCCGGTTGAGTCTCCTACGCTGATTCTTAAAACTCCGTTTGCCGTGCATTCTGCTGTAACGCTTCCTAATCCTGAAAAACCTGTTACTGTTGAAGATACGCTTGATGAAGGATTGAATATACCCATTGAATATAAGATTACTGCGACTATGACTATGATTAAAATAGCCCAGCCATAGGTCATGAGATATTCCAGTGCCGATTGCGATTTATGCGTCAGGTTCATATAAGAGAGAGAGAGAGTAAATAAATAAGTTACGGAAGGCAGCGGCAAGTCAAATGCTGCTGTTTTTGGAGGCATTGGATGGAAGAAGAAATGAAAGGAAACATAGTGTCGATAGACGCCTGGAAAACGAAAAGCTACGTGGTAATTCAAATTAAAATTTAAGACCACTTCTTAATATCTCTTCTATCTTTCCCAACAAAGAAGACAAGAACGCCGTGCCGATAAACGAGAAACTGCGTAGTGCGGAGCTAAACCTTAAGAAGCCACTTTCAAATAGGAACAGATTTTATCCATGATTGTTTGCTGCTGGGAATATTCTAATGAACGTGTTCTATTTGGGGCAAACTTGCTATACATCATATTTATATATACTAAATAATATATATTAATATGCCGAAATACAACAAACAACTACTAATAGATTCTGAGGCCCAACGCGTTTTAAGAGAAGCGAGAGACATACTTACCAAAGACTCTTGCAAAAAAGCAACATTCAGCAGCACGATAAAGGAATTGATAGGAAAATATGTCAGATTTATCAGCTTACCAGACGATGTGCGTAGATACATCGCTGCATTTGTCGACGACGTTTCGAAAGAGGAGGGCGTGTTAGGTTTATTACTTTTTGGCTCGGTGGCTAGAGGAACGTACAATAAAAACAGCGATATAGACCTGTTCATTGTAGTAAGGGATAACAAGATAAAGTACTACGATATCGAAAATGAGGCGAAGATGCGCATAGAAAAACTTCGTGAGCCGTTCCTACAAAGGGGCTATCATCTTCGTATAAGCACGACTATTCTTGACGCGGAAGATCTCAAATCTTTTCAGCCGATATATATTAGCTTACTTCTTGATGGTATAACGCTCTACGAGAAGAATTTCACGCTCACGGATTTTTTTAATACGATAAGAAAAACCGAATATAGGCGTAGCTTTACCGAAAGGGGGGAAGAATTAAGATGGAAATGAATGTTAAAAACGCAATGGACGATGCTAAAAGATGGCTTTTGTCTGCAGAGAAAAACACGAGTGCAAACAATTATGACATCGCATTATACTCGATGGAAATGGCTCTAGAAATTGCAATAAAAAGTTTCCTTATAAAAAACAAAACCGAGTATCCTAAAAAACACGACGTAATAGATTATTTTAAAGCGGCCGGTGCAAAGAACGATACAAGGAAGGAACTAAGAGAAAACCTGGACGGGATAATAAAAACTTTCAGCAAACTGCTGGATTTCAGGAACGACGCGGGTTACAATTTCGGAAGACTAAAAAACGATTCCAAATTAAGGGACGAAAGCGTCAAACTGTTAAGAGAGACAAAGAGATGTGTAGAACTCATAGAAAACGCGCTGTAAAGACAAAGGCAGAAAAATGAGGATTAGTGAGTGGAATGACGATATTTAACAAGTCATAATTTTATACTGCTACAGCGATTAAATGACATATTAGTTATATAAAAACAAGGGATATAAATGTTTCATTTCTTTATATTGAACGAGTTGCTTTCTTCATTATTAGTAAAACTTAAAAACAATTACTAATTCTAATAAAGAAACCTATAAAAAATAAATATGTTAATTTATACTTAGCAGCCATTTCCACAATGAAATGAACTTTATTTTCTTTCCTTTTATTTTTTCTTCGGCTTTATAGTCCCAAGTTATCGCCTACAAATAAACATTAGACTATTTGCAGACATAGGCTTTTTACTGAATTTAAAGATGGCGGTTTATCACTGTAACCTTACTGACTTCTTTTACGAAAGCTAGCACTTCGCTTAAGTTCTTCGCAGCATTGAACACCGCTTCATCATAATGTTCGTTTTTGTATGCATGAGTGAGAATGTTCCTAAGCCGTCTAAGTCGCTTTAGATGACTAAGCGCTTTAGCACTTAAAATCCCGTTAAAGCGGTCTATAAGGTTTTCTTCGCTAGAGGCTATTCCGACGTCCTTCAGCTTTGTAAGCAGTGCGAGAATGTCTATTTCTGCATCGTTTATGAGTTGCAGGTCCCTCTCCAAAGTCCTCTTAACCATTACATCTGCTGACTTATAACGTTCAAAGGATGGCGGAATTCTGTCATCTATTTCTTTCACATACAATTTTATCTCAGACAACTTTTCTTCTATTCTATTGGTTTCTTCCATATATCATAAGCTCATAGATATGTTTAAACTCCTCATATTCCCTTATTGTACCTATAACAAAATTGTATAATGCTGGCTTGTTCTTGCACAGAAGCAGGCTACCGTTTTCAAGCACTTCTTTCCTGACTCTTACAGCAAGTGAATTAATGCAGGATATGTCAAACTTTGGATCCTCTGACGAATCCTCATAATCCGCCAAAACGGATGTTTCATCGCTTCCCTCTTTCAGAAAAAAAGCAAGATCCACGTCTCGGTAAGACGTTTTCTTCTCAGCGAAACTCCCGAAAACAAACACAGCAAGCACGTTCGGATCCTTCTCGGCTTTCTTCAGGAGTTTATCAAGCCTGTTTTCTAGTTTCTCATTACGCCTCAACCACTGTATAACCGCTTCCTCCACGGCCTTGCTGAGCGACCCTCTGAAGTAAGAGAAGCGCTTTATGGCAGCATCCCTAAGTTCTTTCCCTATATTATCGTTAATGTAAGCTTTCACTTCCATAGAAATTATAATCCCTTAAGGTATTAATACCTTTTAAAAGGAGCTACGCTGATTAGATAGTTTCTAGGAGAAAATATGTTAAAACGGTTCATATTCAAAGGTTTCTGCTTTTATTTAGTGATCATTACCTTTTTTCTATAGGCAGATACTCCAGATCTATTTTTCCGGTGTAATCTTCCAAAGGCCTGAAAAGCTTGTTGTCTTTCCAGTATTCTATCATATGAGAACACCAGCCCACGGTTCTGCTGGACGCAAAAACAGTATCAAACAATTCCGGCTTTATGTTAAGGTGCATATATAACGGGCCGGAAAAGAAATCCACGTTAGGCCATATTCCATGGCTTTTCCCCAGTTTTTCTATCATCATTTTCTCCGCCCTTAAAGAGATTTCTATTAGCGTATTTATTTCCTCATTTGAATTGCCTTTTATTTTGTCCAGGTATGATTTA
>JAKACB010000038.1 GCA_021796445.1 Nanobdellota archaeon | reverse complement strand
TTTTATTGGGCGGAGGTGTAGAAACTCAGTCTATAACAGAATGCTATGGTGAATACGGCTCTGGAAAAAGCCAGCTTGCATTCCAATTGGCCGTTGATGTACAATTACCTTTAGAAAAAGGAGGATTGGAAGGCCATGCAATATGGATTGACACAGAAGGAACTTTTAGGCCATCGAGAATTGAGCAATTGGCAGCAATAAAGGGCCTTGATCCAAAACAGGCATTACAAAACATAAAGATAGGTAGAGCTTACTCTTCTGATCATCAAGTCCTTTTGGTAGACAAAATACCAGAGCTTATAAACGCAGACCCTAAGATAAAACTTATAGTTGTAGACAGTATGATGGCATTATTCCGTGCTGAATACGTTGGCAGGGGAACACTCGCTGACAGGCAGCAAAAAGTAAATGTTGTTTTACACAATCTTCAAAGATTGGCAGACCGATTTAATGTAGCAGTTTATATAACAAACCAAGTAATGGCCAGACCAGACGTTATGTTTGGAGATCCAACCGCAGCTGTAGGCGGGCACATAATAGGGCATGTAGCTACTTACAGAATATATCTGAGAAAAGGAAAGAAAGGATCCAGAGTTGGAAAACTTGTAGATTCGCCTAGCCTGCCGGAAGGAGAAGCTTCTTTTGAAATAACATCTAATGGGATAACTGACCTTGAAGAAGAAAAGAAAAAATAAACCCCATTTTACTGATATTATATGAAATTAGAAGGTGACAGACTCAAAGGTATAATTGATTTAATAGAGCCTATAAAAGACCCTGAGATAGGCATAAGCATAGTGAAGCTTAGGATGATAGACTCCGTTGAGGAAGAGAACGGAAGAATAAAGATAAATATAAAATTAACCGTTCCTGGCTGTCCTTTATCATCAACTATAGAAAAAGACGTTAAAAAGATACTTGAAGAAAAAGGATATACGGATGCAGAAGTAAACTTCGGGTTCATGTCCAAGAAGGAATTGGATGAGATAAAGGATGTTATAAGAAAGGAAAAAATATCCATGCCGGAAAGCATAGAAAGATACGAGAAAAAAAGCATAAGAAAGATAATAGCGGTTTACTCTGCTAAAGGCGGAGTTGGAAAAAGCACCGTTGTAAAACTCCTTGCGGAAACTGCAAATTCAATGGGTTATAAGACAGGCATATTAGACTGTGATATATCCGGACCGTCTATAACTTCTTTATTTAATTTAAAGGAAAGAGCATACGCCGATCAGGATGGAAAAATAATACCTATAATAAAAAACGGGCTGAAGATAATGGCAGTTGACATGCTAACACAAGTAGAAGCGATAATATGGCGCGGCCCTTTGGTTTCTAGTGCGATAAAACAAATGTACAATGACACTAACTGGGGCAATTTAGATATACTATTTTTAGATTTGCCACCTGGGACCAGTGATGCACCGATAACTGTTTTTCAGTCAATACCTGTAGATGGAACTGTAGTAGTAACTACCCCACAGGAGCTCTCAAATTTGATCGGGAAAAAAACATTAGTAGTAGCAAAAAGCCTTAATATCCCTGTAATGGGTGTTATAGAAAATATGAGTTACTTTGTATGCAAACACTGTGGAGAAAAGAATGAGATAGGCAGCAAAGATACAAAACTTGACCTGCCGATACTTGCAAAACTGCCTTTCTTTAACGATCTTAATGCAGAAAAAGAAGAAAGCATAAATCAGCTAAAGATCGCAGTAAGCAAGATAATTAGTACGTGATTTCTGAAAATATTATAGCTTCTCTATTTTAAAGATTATTTTTATGTCTTAACAAACTATGGGGAAACCCATTTAACATTAATTGCAACTCCCTTGTTGTTATAGCCACTATAATCATTTGCATTACCATCCAATGGCCACCAAGCTACTAGACCATTATTTGTTATTGGAGCTGCTCCAAAACCATTATTATATAAATCTTGAATTTGACTTGCAGATAAAGTTGTGTTATAAATCTGCACATCAAATATTTCGCCTGTAAAATATTGATTAGATTCATGCTGACCTGTTGGATCAGAACCTATTGTAATATAATCAAATGAGTCGGAAGGACTATATGTACCACTACCACTAACTGTGCTTTTATTAACGTATAGCTCCTGAAAAGAAGAAGTAGCGGAATAGGTTATTGCACTAAAATACCATTTTCCAAATGTAGCAGGAAGTCCTAAGGTAGGAGGGCCATTTATCCACGCATAAATATAACCTGTTCCAGAATTATTATATCCAAGGAAAGGAGTTGACCATCCACCGCATGTTGGTGAAGTACATATATTCGCTATCGTACCACCAAGACCAGCTGGGCTATAAACCCAAGCAACTATGGTAAATGCATGATTAGTTCCTAACCACGAACCTACTGGAGCGTAAATATAAGCATTATTACCGTTAAAATTTGCCACTGCGCCTTGTGATATTGTCTTCCCGGTAATTGCCCCTGACGATATATAAGGACCTGGAAGAGGCTGACCTGGCTCTTTATACATAACAGAGATTTTATTAGAAAAGCTCATACCAGAATTGTTGGAACATGAATCAGCTAAAACAAAATAAGATAAACCACTAGCAGAAATTATAGATGAAAAATTAACTGAAACTAACTTACCGTTTTGATTGGTAGTTGTAATTTTTGTTATTTGAATTGGAACACCCAGTGAATCTCCCAATGACAAAACAAGACCTCCTCCTGGGAAACACTGTGCTGAAACGCTCCCAAGTCCTGCGAAACCTGTTACTGTCGTTGATATACTTGATGATGGATTAAAAATACCCATGCTGTATAGGATTACTGCAACTATTACTATTATTAGGATAGCCCAGCCATACGTCATCATATATTCTAAAGCTGACTGAGAACGCTTGCTTTTTACTGAAAGACTTGGGTAATTAAATAGCATATTATTTGGATGGAAAGTAAAGGATATAAATATTTCTTACGATTAAATTTTCTTTATTGAAGATAATTAATTTTATTTAATTTAAAGCAGAACAAAAAACTAAGAGATATTCTTTCCAAGAGTAACTTCTTTATCTGGAGAAAGCAAAACAACGCCGTTTTCACTTTCAACTCCTAAAACAAGAACTTCAGAAAGAAAATCTGCAATTTGTTTCGGCTTAAAGTTAACTACTGCTATTATCTCCTTCCCAATTAAATCTTCTTTCTTGTATAGCTTAGTAATCTGCGCGCTGCTTCTTTTTATCCCTATCTCTCCAAAATCTATCTTTAGCTTATAAGCAGGCTTTTTTGCATTTGGAAATTCCTCTACATCTATTATTTTACCAGTCCTTATATCAACTTTCTTGAAATCCTGAAAATCTATATATTCCATCATTTCCTCTTATTCATCCTTAAAATTGAAGCTATATTTTTTCTAAAAATATAAATCAAGAAGAAAAGAACGAATACGGCTGCAACATAAACTCCTGCTTTTTCGAAGACATTTGCTATTGCTTCCCAATTATTGGAAAGGTAATAACCGGTATAAACAAGAAAACCCGACCAGATTAGAATACCAGCAGAGGAATAAACTAAAAACTTTTTTATATCCATCTTGAAAGCTCCGCAGATAATACCTGCTATTGAACGGACCGCCGGCAATAACTTAGTGAAGAAAGCGAAATAATCCCCATATTTTTTTATCCATTTTATACCTTTTTCATACTCTAAGTCTTTAAAGCCCAGCTTTTTAGAGTACCTCATAAATATTTCTATTCCAAGGAAATAACCCAGCATAAAACCTACCAAGCTGCCAAGTATAGAAGCTGCAACTGCATCGCTGAATCCTAGATAAGGATTGATTTTGCCTATTGCTATAAGAAAGCCTGTAAAAGGCAGCACCACTTCACTAGGTATTGGCAGTATGACAGACTCTAAAAACATTAACACAAAAATAGCAGAATAACTATTGCTTTCTAAAAAAGCAAGAATCTGATCCAAACCAAAAAACATTTTACACCTTTTTTATCAATTCCCTTGGATCCTTTCCGTCAACCTTTAAGCCAAGACTTAAACATGAACCTAAAACTTCATTTATTAAACCTTGCTCGGTCTTTGCCAAAGAATATTGCGAATGGTCCTTAGCTATTTTCTTTACTTTATCAAATGAGATAGAAGCAGAGTCCTTTCTGTCGCCAAATCCTTTCTCCAAACCTGCTTCCTTTATAAGAAGCTGCGAAACGGAAGGCATCAATACGTTTAACTCATATTCCTTTGTTGTTTTATCAATTTCTATCTCTACTGGAACTTTCATCCCTGCAAAATCTTTTGTCTTGTCGTTGATTTTCTTTACTACTTCAGGTGGCTTCAAACCCAGCATTGTAAGCTGTGGCCCCAAAGGTGGAGCAGGTGTAGCCTTTCCTCCTTCCACTACAATCTTTACTTTAGTTTTCATTTGTTTTCTCCTTCACTTTTTATTGTAGACACATCTGATATTTTAATATTAACATTTATAGGGACTGCTGACTCTAAAAACATTACTGTTAATTCTTCCTTTTCCTTATTTACAGCTTTAACTGTTGCTGTTTCTCCTTTGAAAGGCCCAGAAAGCACTTTTACAACATCCCCTATGTTTATGTCTATATTCTGCTTCTTCTTCTCTATAGTTTTCAATGCTTCATCTTTTGACAATTCTTTGTTCATTATACCGCGAATGTGTTTTATGTTGTAGATTAAATTCGATATGCTTTCCCTAGAATCGGCTTCTACAATAATGTAACCTTTCAATGAATATGGCTTTACAATCGAATATATGCCATTGACTCTTGCGAGCTGTGATTGCAGCCTTTCTAGGGCCTGCATCTCCCTTCCTATCGTAACCCTAATTATGAAGAAATGCGATTCTTCATTATTCTCAGTAGCTTCCATATATTTTAAAGAATAGTATTCTAAGAATTTAAGAGTATAAAAGCTTTATATACTGCTTTTTCCCCAAGCATTGAATATATCCTGCCATTTATTAAAATCGGCCTCTTTAATATTTGCAGATTTGATAACGTCTTTTATCCAATCTCCTCCTTTAATGTACTTTATTTGAAATTTATATTCTGTACTTTTACGGCTATAATAATCCATAAGTACATCTGAGATATCGGTTAAAATTGAACCTTTACCAATAGAACTAATGTCTGGTTTCTGCATTTCAAAGGTTTTTTGATTTATGTATGGTTCCTTTGTAAAATATAAAACTGGCTTATATCTTTTACCATCACTAACGGATAAAAGAATATGATATTCACTTGAATTAGGAAAATCTGGTGGATAAAATTCTATATTATTAATTTTTATGTCGTTAGAATCACCACTTATTATGTATTCTGAAACGGATCCCTCTTCTCTAAGTTGAATATCTCCCCGTGGCATATTGATTATTGCATTCAATAATAATTCATCCAAGTTATTTCCTTCTTTGTGTGTTTCTGCCATTTTTAAAAGAAGATATTAACTTGTATTTAAACATTTTGAAGCAAATAAAAAGGTTTAAATTGACAGTATTCAAAAGATGAATATGGCAGAAAAGCTAGAAAGCCTAGTTAATCCTAGAAACGTTAATAAAACCACAGAAAGAGACATAGAAGTTGAAGGGCTAAAAGAACTTTACGGCAAACCTATTGATTTCCTTGGAGTCAGCCCATTTTTAATGGATTACGGCCGTTTTCCGAAAAAGACTTATCTGGTTCTACCGCATTTCAAGGAGAAGTTCAAACTCCAAGAAATAGAGTATTCAAACGATACTGTGATTATAAAGGTTAAGGGAAATGAAAAAGAAAAAATAGAGCCTATGGATTACATGCATGACAATGGTAATGGTTCATACTCTTTCCCGCGATTTATTTCTATAAAAACTTCAAACGGCTATTTGCAACTCTGCTCTTCAAGGTTTGAAAACAGCGATTATGTAGAAATAAAGAAAAACACGAAAAAGATAAAAGTAGTTCTTGAAAAATAGACTGCATATTTATAAACAAAAAAACATAATAGATAGTATTATTTTGAGGGCTCGTAGCTCAACTAGGTCAGAGCATTCGGCTTTTAACCGAGTGGTTGCGGGTTCAAATCCCGTCGAGCCCATACTTAATCACAATATAGTACTTAAGCAAAAGATAGTGTAGCTATTTTGTACATTTGAATTAAAGAATTTGCATCCTCTAAAAATAAACAATTTTAATGTGGTATGTGCTTTAAACTCAGAAGAGGTATTAATCCAAAAGTAGATTATAAAATATTTAAATTCATTTACACTAATCCTTTTTGTATGTGGAATACAAAAAG
>JAKACB010000010.1 GCA_021796445.1 Nanobdellota archaeon | reverse complement strand
GAGGAATCCACATTTACATTCTTCTTGAATATATTCAAGAAATTATCAAACGGAAGATTTACCATGTTCACACCTCACAACTTAATTTTAATGCTATAAGAAGATAAGCAAATTTTAGTATTTAAGTTTATCATTAAGCTTTTTGCATGAAATAACCAAAAGAAATGCAGAGGGAGGGATTTGAACCCTCGAAGGCCTAAGCCATAAGGTCCTAAGCCTTACACGTTTGACCGCTTCGTTACCTCTGCTAGGTTATTTTTTGATTCTTTTAATGTCAACTACATCTCCAAATGACAGCTGCTCTGTGTCTTTTTTGAAAGTTGAGTCGGAAACAAAATTCATTTCATACAAGGATATGTTAAGTAATCTTTCAAGCCACACCGTTATTTTTTCATCCGGCAATATTTCGCCGTTAACTACCTTTTTCAGGTCTTTGGGAGAACAGTTTATCTTTTCTGCTACCTCTTCAATTGAAAGCCCGCTTTCCTGCAATGAATGCTTTATTTCATTTAAATAATCATATTTCAACTGCCTTTCACTTTCCACAGTTCTCTGTACTTGTTTACTCGACTGAACATCTGTTCCAATTACCCTGCCATATTTTGAACAGTTTTTACAAAGGTTCATTACTGCCCCTTCTACTTCGGTCTTTAAAAGGTTCTCTTCAAACGCACCACATATCTCGCAATTCATTTTATAACACCTCAATATATACCTCTGCCAATGAAACCGGCAGTTCTATTCCAAAAGAATTCATAACTCTAGGATGAAGTTCACCGGCGAACCCTATCTTTTTTTCATCGGCAAGTATGTTGTAAGCTCTCCCGTTTATAAATGTCTTGGCGTATTCCTTGTCTACATAATTTGTGGATATGGCCTTGACAGAAAGGGCATCGGAAAGCACTTTCTTGATTATTGACAAAGTATCCGTTACATTTGCATCTTTTTCGCACGATACAAATGAAAGTTTTAGCCTGTTTTCGAATATAACATCGGAACTCCCTCCCTGCACTATTTCCGACAATGAGAATATCTTCTGGGGAAATTTCTTGTGCAGATTGTTCGAAATAAGTCTTAATAACTCGGGAAAGACATACTTGCTGACCATAGTAACATCGCCGCTCTTAAGCTGCAGCAAACTTACATAGTCCTCTCCTTCGATGAATGTGTTTGTAAATTGGTATTTTTCATTTGTAAGCGCGTTTATGTCTATTTCCTGATAGCCGAAACCCACGAGTATCTCTTTTATGTTCTGTATAAGATAATGGTTGAACAGAAAACTGCCCTCGGTATAAGAATGCGGAACTTTTTCATTTATATTATCAACCCCAAAGGACCGCATTATATCATCAATTATGTCAACTTGATGCATAACGTCCTGTCTATAAAAAGGCGGCTTGACAAAAATATCCTTTCCAAGCATTTTAATGCTATAATCCATCGCTGAAAGTATTTTTACTGCCTGCTCTTTTGCTATTCTTTTCCCTAGCAAGGATTCTATGGAATCCTCATTTAAATAAAAGCCATGCATTTCCAATGACAAATTAGTAGATATTGCATTGCTTTTGTATTTTGCTTCGATTATGGATACTTTACCAAGAAACTGGAAGTTGTATATTAATATTTTAGTCACTGCATTTACAGTTTCCTTGTCAGTTCCTGTTATGTCTATAAACAATTCTTTTGTATTTTCAGTTATAGAATAATTATCTGCGTTTATTATCGGCGGCATAGCAATTATGTTATTGCTACCATCAATCCACACTATCGGTTTTTTGGGGATTAAATCCCTGTATTCTGTTGCCTGCTTGACTTCTTTCATTATCTGATTGTAGTTTTTTGAAGAAGAATCGCCAAGAGGTATAAAGTTTACTTGCTCCTTTTGAATTTCACAGTATTTTATAGGGAATGATATTTTTCCATAGTCAAAAAACCCTATAGCAGATTTTTTCCGATTTCTTCCAACATTTCTGTCTAGCCTATCTTGGATAGCCAAAATCTCATTTAAGTCATCTCCAACTTTATCATCAAGAATTACATGTAGAACATTAACGAACTTTCTTTCGGTATTCTCAACTGAAACTCCAGGTTTTTCTATTCCAACCAAAAGGTTTCTTTTCATCTTTATTCCAAGTTGGCTGGCGAATACGTGTGCAAGCGAGTATTTTGAAACTATGTCTGTTCTATCTGAAGTAAGCTCAAAATTAAGCACATTCTCCCCTTCATCTAAATCCAATCCAAACTTAAGCGCTATCTTTTCATAATCTGCAAGCTTCAATTTTTTCCCGATTGCTTTATTCATTTCATCAAGGCTATAATTTAGCATTACCATTTAAAACTCACCAAAGACCCTGGCAGATTCTATCTCTCTTAGGAGATCTAAGTCTGTATATGCGCCGTAAAGATCCCTAATATCCGCCATGCCAAGTTTTAGATTCAACATTCTTTCCATTCCAAAACCCCATGCCACTATGTTTTTGTTTATACCAAAGGGTTTAAGGGTTTCTGGTCTAAATACGCCCGAATTCCCCACTTCAAGCCACCTTTTAAGCTTGGGACTGAAAGCTTGTATCTCCAGACTGGGTTCTGTATAAGGATTGTAGGTCGGTTTAAGCCTTATTTTTTCTATCCCTATTTTTTTGTAGAATTGTTTTATGTAACCAATGAGATCAGAGACGGAAAGGTTGTCATCGTATACGACTCCCTCTATCTGATAAAGCTCCAGCAGATGGGTATTGTCCATTGTTTCATTCCTAAATCCTTTGTCAACTGAAAAAAACTTTGCAGGCTTATCCTTGTTTTTTGATATAAATTCATAGATATATCTAAAAGTTGTTGCGGTAGTATGCCCACGCATTATAAGCGAATCGCTCTTAGATTTATCAAACTTTCTCCTATATCCTATAGATTCATTGTACTTGGAAGAAAAAAACCCGTGCTCATAAACCTGCTTTACATTTTTGAGAAGCTTTGCCGGTATAACGGCCTTTCCTCCATTTAAGTAAACCGTGTCCTGTATGTCCCTATCAGGGTGATCTTGTCTGAACATCATAACATCAAAATTCCAAAAGGTTGACTCAACGTAATTGCTGTGCATTTCAGAGAAGCCCATTGAAACCATTGCATCTTTTATCAATGAGATAAATTTGGTCTTCACATTCATTTTGCCGGATAAAGAATCGAGTATCTCGGGCTTTTCGCTGTATTCCCTAAATCTCAACCCACTCCAATTTTTAATATTATTTGGAGAAAGTTTGTCTATATACTCTGCTTTGAATTCACTGTTTTTTAGCAATTTTATTCCTGCCGGAGTTATGGAGAATTTTTCCCTTATTTCGTTTACCTGCTCGATTATCCCGCGTCTTATAAGATCTGCTGTACCATCATAGTTTACATTCTGTTCTTTCTCCACTATTTGCAAAACTCTATTCTGCTCTTCGACTTTTGCAGATTTATCTGGATTTACGGTTATTTTGCCGCCTTCGATATTTATTGCAAGCATTCTTTTTAGCACACCTATGGCTGCATTTAGCTCATCTTTTTCCATTGGAACGCTGGAAAAAAGCTGCTTATATTCCACCGTTTTATTGCGTTTTAGAAATTCGAATACATTGTATTCGGGAAGACCTTCCTTCAGATATTTATGCCCAAGGGAGGTAAGTCTGGTAGTATTTGCAGTTATGTTATCAATTTTTATCAAGCCCAAAGAAAAAAGTTTTCTTGCCGAGTTTATTACTGCCGCTCTCTCCAAGGCGTATTTTAGCTCTAATTCGCTTGAAAACATTTCCCCTTTTTCAAGAGCAGATAGAACAATCTTGTCAGTCTTGCTCAGCATTCTTATAATATCTTCTCCTTCCATCTACGATAAAAATAAATCTTGTATAAATTAAAAGGTTTTAATTAAGCCTTTTTCAACAATCTTTTTGGCAAGGTAAGGTCCGGAGGCATAAAGTCCTGAGAACTTTGATTCTATTAACCCCCCATATATAGCTTCGTTCACAGGAAATGTTACAGAGAACATCGGATTGAAGCTGTAATTGAACGATTCCTTTACAAAACGCGGAAGATTTAATTTCTCGAGTTCAGAAAGAAAATCTGTATTGGACTTAAATTTTCTAGCGAGGGCAGAAATTGCCGATTCTAGCCTGTTAACTGAAAGGAAAAGGTCATAGCCTTCTAATGGAAAATCATTCTTCATAGAATCCATGGCCTTTTCGGCATAGTAGCTTGCCATTTGCTCTGTAGTTGCGCCTGCTCCATGCGCTAACTCATGAAAAAGCGCAAAAAGATACTCTGGGACGGCATTTAATCTTTCTGTGTTCAGGAAAACCGGGCTGTATGAATTCTTTTTTATAAGCTTGCCCAAAAGCGAATTATAAATCAAAGTAAATCCGCCAACGCCCTTTGGAGAGTGATGAATGATCAACTTGTAATTTATCCTTTTTTTAAGTACATTAGAAATGTAGGGTAGCATTGATTTTTCATATTTTCTTAAGCTTTCCTCTGAACCGCTTGCACTAGCATATGCCCTGCTAGAAGACAGCATGTAAATTGCATTTATGTTCTCTAAAGACGGTTCTATCTTCGAGCTAAATAACGCTTTATTGTAATGTTCAAATGTTTTCTTGAATTCTCTGCTGTACTTTTTAATGTCATCTTCTATTTCTTCTATCGTCAGTTTTTTAGGGTTGAATAGCCTAGAAGTTCCCCCCACTATAAAAGCAATTGACAAAGCAGATATCAATCCAGTTATTATTGGCACCTGTACAAGGGATGGCCAATTTACCATGAATTCCTCGGCAAAAAGGCTTGCAAATGGAAGGTGCAGTGAATATGAGAAATACACTGTTTCGCCAATAAATGTCGCAAGCCCGGCGACGCCCCCGATGAGCGTTCCCATCGAAGTTGTTGATATAAAGTGACTGTTTGTCTTCCCTAGAATATAATCGTATGCTTTTGCAACAAATTTTGCAGGAGACAAAAGTATTCTTGATAAAATGTGCTTCTGTTTAATATCTGGATTATTTATATAGTCATTGCTGCCATAATCATCCCAGTAATCAAGAACACTCCTTAAGTACCTTTCCAAACCCTCTTTGCCGTATTTTTGGTATATAAAATCTTTTTTAAGTTTTTTGACGGCATTTACTGTAGATTTGTCTGTGTTGTCTTTTAATATGCGGTTTATGGACTTGTTATCGCCCGAGTCTAGACTTGATAAAATAGAATACAGTTTCGACCTGTTTTCAACAGAGCCCATCTTATTTTATGGTTGATATCAATATAAATATATTAAAAATTTTCATAACCTAATGATAATAGCAATATCCGGCACACCTGGAACGGGCAAACACACTCTAGCAAAAGCACTTGCAAGAAAAATCAATTATAAGATACTGGATTTAAACCAAATCCTTAAAAAGGGGAAGAAAGAACGGGAAGTAACACTTGAAGAGGTAAATAAAGCATTTAAAAAGAATAAAAAAGACAATTTACTTGTAGTTTCCCATTTGTCCCATTTTATAAAATCAAAAGACATAAGTTTTGTTATTGTGCTTAGAACGGATCCTATAATA
This sequence comes from Nanobdellota archaeon, assembly GCA_021796445.1. The sequence goes on along the minus strand of JAKACB010000010.1, from coordinate 24,848 downwards.
CTCATAAAAAGACTCGAAAAAAGACGATACAAAAAAGAAAAAATCTATGATAATGCCATTTTTGAGGCAATGAATGGAACCTATGCAGAGGCATTGCAAATGAAAAGGAAAGTTTTTCAGGTAGACAACACAAAGAACATAAACAATACTGTAAAAAAGGCTATGTTAATAATCGCTGGAAAGGGAAAGGGAGAAAAAGTTGATTTTTCAGGTAAGATACTGAAAGTAGAAAAATGTTTAAATAAAATGAAATTATACAATAAAAATGGAAATAAAAGAGATAAAAGCGCTTAAAATATTAAATGCGAATTCTAACTTCACAGTTGAAGTAATGCTTACTACTGAGAAGGGCAAATTCCGCGGTTCATCTCCTGCAGGGGAAAGCAACAGCAAATATGAAGTAAACCAGTTCAGCAAAGGTATAGATGACGAGATAAAAAACTTCAATGAATATCTGAAAAAGCTGGTTGGAAGAAAGGTAAATACTTTAGAAGACATCTTTTCAATAGAAAAAGAAATCCCCCAAGAATTTATAGGCGGCCCGTCACTTTCGCTTTCTTATGCATTGATGTATGGTCTAAGTGCAGATCTGAACAAGGAACCGTATGAGCTTTTTGGCAGCAAAAACAAGGTTATGCCAGTATGTAAGATGATAGGCGGTGGAATGCACGCCTCCGGCTTGGGAATGGATATACAGGAAATACTTGTGACAACAATCACTGATAGTAACTTAGAAAGTATAAACACAACTTTGAAGGTATACAAAAAAGTAAAAGAACTTCTAGAGAACAGAACAGACAGTTTTATAGGAGGAGTTGACCCAGAAGGAGGATTCATAAGCGAGTTGGACAATTATGAATCAATAAAAATAGTAAGAGAAGCGATAGAGAGCATAATAAAAGAAAGCGGCATGGACATAAGATTAGGATTAGACTTTGCCGCATCGACATTTTACAAAAACGGAAAATATGTGTATAAACGGCCAATATACGGAAAGAAAGAGGTTGACAGAGGAGAACAAATAGATTTGACGAAAAAACTGGCGGATGAATTTGACATATTCTATGTGGAGGACCCTGTTGATGAGACGCTTGCAGAGGACTATGGAGAAGTAATGAAACAGCTTAGCGGTTCCATTATAGTGGGAGATGACCTTACTGCAACTACCCCAGAAAGGCTTGAAAAAGTGCATGAATATATAAATTCAACGCTTATAAAACCAAATCAAGTAGGGCTTATGTACAAGGTAAAGGAATACTCGGAACTTGCCGATAAATTCAAGATAGACAAGGTAGTGTCACACAGATCAGAGGAAACCTCCATACCAGTAATAGCGGACTTAGCAACTGGCCTAAACGCAAAGTATTTAAAAGTTGGAATCAATAGAGGAGAAAGGATAGAGAAAATAAATAGGCTAATCGAATTGAATTAAACATGGTATTTAAAAAAATAGACAAATTAGAGGCGTATAAGACCTACGGAACTAGGATAGGAGCGAACGCCAATAACAAGGAGTTTGAAAGGTTCGTTTTCAAGAAAATCCCAAACAAGTTTACCATACTCAACATAAAATTAATAGACGAAAGAATAAAACTGGCTGCGAAATTCCTAAATGGCTACAAGAGAAAAAACATTCTGCTGGTGTCAACACTGGACAGTGCGTATTACTCTGTTTATAATTTTTCCAAGCTTATGGGAATAAGTGTAAATTTCGGAAGATACCTTGCCGGATCACTTACAAATATAAGCTATAAGAATTTCTTTGAACCCAAAGTCCTGTTGATAACTGATCCTAAATCAAACAGAAGGGCGATAAATGACGCAAAGAAGATAAACATCCCTATAGTTGGAATAACGAACACAGATAACAGCACAGCATTTATTGATTTGATAATACCTGGAAACAACAAAAGTGGAAATAGCATAGGGCTGATATTGTTCCTGCTTGCAATGAACATGGCCAAAAAAGAAGAAAAAGAAAAACTTGAAAAAGTAAGTCTTGAAGATTTCGTGTCAAAAGAGCTTGAATTTTAAAATAATATGAATAGCAAAAAGTCAACTGAAAACATAAATATACTGTGCACGAACTGGAGAAAAAACAATGAAAGAAAAATGTGACTTCTACAAAAACGGAAAGCTTATAGCAAAGAACGTAAAATACTGCAGAACACTTTCAAGCAAGATTTTAGGTTTAATGTTTGTTTCGAGCCCTAAAGATGGTGCATTCCTGCCAGATGTGAAGGATATACACATGAACTTCGTAAGATTCGAATTAAGGGTTATATGGCTTGACAAGAACCTAAAGGTATTGCATCAAACTATCGCTAGGAAATGGCGGCTTTACAATGGGCCTGAAGATGCACAGCATGTTTTGGAGCTTCCTGTAGACAAAAAATATGAAATAAAGGTGGGAGACAAACTACAGATGAAAATATATGAAAAACAGAAATGACACATTACTTATCAACAGAATAAATTCGACTTCCAAAAATGAAAAGATATTTGACTTCAGGTTTATATTTCCGGGAGGCGCAGCTATAAATCTTTTCGGTAATGCTATAAATGTAAAATTGGGTAATAACGAAAAAACTGGGCAGTATAATGTAGAACAGGCATTAAAAGACAGCATTATAAGATTTAAACCTGATTCGGTTCTTGTTTCGGGAGGGATAGACTCATCTGTTCTTGCGGCCATCGCTGTTAAAAAATTCGGTGATGTAAAGTTGATATCTGCAGGCACTGAAGGCAGTGAAGACCTTGATTATGCAAGCATTTTAAGCAGCGAATTGAACAGCTATTTGTATAATGTAACAATAACTGAGGAGAATTTAATTCATGCCGTCAAGGAGCTTAAAGTACTTGGACTTGACACCTATAATGTAATTATGGGGATAACTGAATTCTTAGCAGTTGAAAAGGCAAAGGAGATAGGAACACGAAGGATAATAAGTGGGATAGGCAGCGATGAACTGTTTTTCGGATTCCAAAGGCATAAAACAATCAAAAAAGAGGAGCTTGAAGAATTCAGAGAATGCAGACTTTTCTACATGCCAGCACTGGATTTATGGAGATTAAATTCAATTGCAGATACGTTAAATGTATCAATTGGATTCCCTTATCTTGATGACAAGGTTATAGAAGCGGCTCTTTCAAAAGATATAAAAGAGTTGGCTGAAAATTATGATAAATTTCCGGTTCGTTCGATCGGCAAATCGCTCGGACTAAGCGGAAAATTAACGGAAAGAAGAAAAAAAGCTATGCAGTATGGCAGTGGAACTGTCAAACTTCTTAGGGATCTTTCCAAAAAAAGGAAATATGAAAACGTAGGTGAGTTTATAAAAGAAATATGATAAAGGTAAAAGCATTTGGAGGATATAGTAAAATAGGAAAAAGCATGACTGCAATAGAAGTTGACGGTGAAATAATATTGACCGACATGGGTGCAGACATAGAAAAACTGGTTAATTTTGAGGAGGACAAAAACGACATAACTGTAAATGACCTTACAGCGCTTATAGACAATGGAGTTATCCCTGATGACAGGAGTTTCTTTCTAGAAGAAGGCAAAAAGGTAAAGGCAATCGTGCTTACGCACGGTCACTTAGACCATATCTGGGCAGTTCCTTTTCTGAGCCAAAAGTATAAATGCCCAATTATAGCAACGCCTTTTACAATAAAGGTAATAGAAAATCTGATGAAAAACTTCAAGGTCAGGTCGCTTAATCTCGTACAACTAAATACTGGTACAATGTACAAGATATCGGAGAACATAAAATTGGAGCTTGTGAATATAACGCATTCCATACCAAATAGTTCGATGATAGCACTGCACACCAAGTATGGAGTAATAGTATATGCGAATGACTGGAAATTCGACAATACGCCGACGCTCGGAAAGAAGCCGGATTATGAAAGGTTAGAAGAACTTAGAAAGGAGGGGGTATTCATCCTAATATCCGATTCTACAAACGCAGAAGTTGACGGATACACTTTTTCAGAAAGCGTCGTAAAGATAATGCTTGAAGATGTAATCAAGAAAAGCCTGGACAACAAAACAATTTTCATATCGACATTTTCTTCTCATATAGCAAGGATAAAGAACATTGTAGAAATAAGCAGGAAAATGAACAGAAACGTGATGATATTCGGCAGAAGCATGGACATGTACATAAAGGCCGCAATAAACACGGGTATAATAAACAAAGGGACTTTACCAGAAGTTACCGTAAGAAGAGAGCAGATAAACAGCGCACTTAAATATGTCGCAGAAAGGCCTGGAAAATACGTAATCATATGTACTGGCCACCAGGGAGAAAAAGGTGCATTCTTGGACAAGCTTGTAACCGGCCAGTACCAATATCACCTTTCAAACGAGGATGCCGTGATATTTTCTTCCAGAACAATACCCACACCGATAAATGAGGCAAACAAAGGAATGCTGAAAAGCGCACTTGAAAGCCTAAACGTTAATGTTGCCGATGACGTACATGTATCCGGTCACGCGTCAAAGAACGACCACAAACTGCTTATAAAGATGCTAATGCCCAAGCATTTGATACCATCGCATGGTGGGATAGAAAAACTAAGCGCAAACATAGAGCTGGCAAGAGAGTTTGGATATGAGCTTAACAAGAATTCGCATATAATCCTTGACGGCCAGGAAATAACTTTCGAGTAAAGGATAAAAACGAAAACAATCTTGTATTAGAATGGCCGAAGACAGTAAGATATTTGAAGAAAATAAGAATTGGGACAGAAGACTGGAGAAAGAAGCAGAAGAAGAGGTAAATTCGCTTAAATGGAATTTTTCCCCATCCTCTGGAAAGAAAATATTTTCCATTGACACTCCTCCTCCTTATACCTCTGGAAGACCATGGCATCTGGGTGCAGCAGCACAGTACTCAAAGATAGACGCAATTGCAAGATCACAGAGAATGCTTGGAAAGGAAGTTCTGTTTCCGGTTGGAATGGACAGAAACGGAATACCTGTTGAAAGGTACGCTGAAAAGAAATACGGCATAAGAATGAGAGACACTCCTCGGGAGAAGTTCATAGACCTGTGCAGGGAATCGCTTGATGAGCTAGAAAAAGAGATGTTTGATATTTTGAGGTCATTCGCATATTCAGCAGATTTTGACCATGTTTACAGAACCGACTCTGAAGAATACAGAAAACTTACACAAAGCACTTTCATAGAGATGTGGAAAACGGGGAGGATAATAAGAGGCACACGTCCAAGCAATTACTGCATAGACTGCGGCACGACAATAGCCGATGCAGAGATAGAGTACAAGGAAATGGAGACTAACCTAGTATATTTCTATTTTAAGATAAAGGATTCAGATAAAAGAATACTGGTTGCAAGCACACGTCCCGAGCTTTTAGGAGCATGCTCTGCAATTCTTGTAAATCCCGAAGATGAAAGATTTAAAGACTTTGTTAATAAAACGGCTATTACTCCAATATACAACAGGGAAGTAAAGATAATAGCGCACAGCTATGCAAAGGCCGAATTCGGCAGCGGCGCTGTTATGATATGCAGCTATGGTGATTACAATGACGTGATGATAATAAAGGAACTGCAGCTTCCAGAAAACATAATAATAGACACAAATGGAAGGATGAATGAGAACGCAGGAGATAAACTTAAAGGAATGAAAGTAAAAGAAGCAAGAAAAGAAATAATCTCGATGCTTCAAGAAGCAGGCTGTGTAGAAAAGGTGGAGAATATACAACATAGGACGCCGATGTGTGAAAGAAGTAAAACGCCCATAGAAATAATCCCTCTTGACGAGTATTACCTTAAAGTCACTGACATAAAAAATAAATTAGAAGAACTTGCCAATGAGCTTACAATGATTCCCGAACAGCACAAGCAAATACTGATAAACTGGCTTAAGGTCTCCACGGACTGGCCCATTTCCAGAAGAAGGTACTACGGGACAGAGATACCATTATGGTACTGCAAAAAATGCAACGAACCCTACGTACCTGAAGAAGGCAGATATTACCAACCTTGGAAGGAGAACCCCCCAGAAGGAGCAGTATGCGCAAAATGCGGCGGAAAAGAATTCATAGGAGATGACAGAACTTTTGACACATGGATGGATTCAAGTGTTTCCGCTTTGTATGTTACAAAATACTTATCAGACAGAGATTTCTATGAAAAAACATACCCGCTTAGCTTGAGGACGCAGGGAATCGACATAATAAGAACATGGCTTAATTACAGCATACTGCGCTGTTATCTTTTAACAGATAAGTTACCGTGGGAGAAGGCCTGGATAGATGGCATGGGCCTAGATGAGCATGGAGAAAAGATGTCAAAATCAAAGGGCAATGGAATAGACCCCACAATCGTAATAGAAAAATACGGAGCTGACGCATTTAGGTTCTGGGCTGCTTCGGAAGCACTGCCTGGAAGCAATTTCCTTTTCTCTGAGAGCAGGATGCAAGGAAGCGCTAAATTCTTGACAAAGCTGTGGAATGTTGCAAGGCTTATAAACAAATTTGGAAATTCGGAGGATACCGGTGAGATACAGCTTAATGAAAGCGACAAGTGGATAATTGCTTATACGGAAAAACTGACAGAAGAATGCAGAAAAGGCTATGAAGAATTAAACCCCTTTATTCCTGCAAATAGAGTGAGGGAATTCGTGTGGAATGTGTTCGCGCCACATTATATAGAATTGGTAAAGGCAAGAGCGTACGGCGAAAACTTTTCCGAAAATGAGAGAAAATCTGCAATTTATGCTCTCAATTACGTTCTTAGAAGAATACTCCTATTGATGTCCCCTATAACTCCCTTCATAACACAAACTCTGTGGAATACGCTTTACGGCGATGAATCCATACATTACCAAACAATACCGGAAGCAAAAGACCGTGATGACAAACTCCTCATCCTTGGGGATAAAATAATGGAATTTAATAGCAAGGTTTGGAACGCAAAAAAGGAGCAAAAGCTTTCTTTGAGGGACGCAATAAAAATCGAAATACCCCCGGATCTGAAACCATTTGAAAAGGATTTAAAGAGCATGCACAACATAATCAATTGAATGGAAATAAAGTTAAATAACATAAATTTTGGAGAAAAACTCGTAAAAATCGACAATGACTCTGTGACAGAGCTGCTCGAAAAACTTTCACTTAATGATGATTCAGTAATACTTATAGGAAAAGACGGAAAAATATACACAAAAGACCAAAGAATAAGGGAAGGGGATGAAATAAACGTAGTAGAGGTGTTTTCGGGGGGATAATGGAATGCGAAATCTGCGGCTCAGAAGCAGTGATATCAACTAACAATGGCACGCTTTGCGCTGAGCACTTCAAGCAAAGATTTGAGGAAATAACTCTTTCTACAATCAAAAAATACAAGCTTATTCAAAATGGAGAAAAAATAGCGGTAGCAAATTCCGGCGGAAAAGATTCCTTATCTCTTCTATACATACTTTCGAAATACTTCAAAAAATCAAATGAGATTGTTTCAATAACCATAGATGAGGGTATAAAAGGCTACAGAGACAAAACGATAGAAATAATGAAGGATTACTGCAACAGATACGGGGTAGAATACAGGATATACTCCTATAAGGATTTTGCGGGTAGGACCATGGATTCAATAACAAAAACAAGGGCAGGCATACCATGTTCTGCATGCGGAGTGCTTAGAAGGTATCTTATAAACTACGCTGCCTCGGAAGTCCATGCAGACAAAGTTGCAACAGCCCATAACATGGACGATGAAGCGGAAAATGTAATAATGAATCTTGTACAGAATGACATTGAGAAGATGGTAAGACTTGGTGCTTACTCCGGGATTATAAAGGAAGAAGGGTTTGTTCCCAGAATAAAACCTTTCCTTTTTCTCAGTGAGAAAGAAACGATGCTTTTTTCCATGTTAAATGGAATAAATGCCATTCATACTCCTTGTCCATATGCAGGAATGGGCTTTAGAGGCCTTATTTCCAGAAAAATAAAGGAGGTAGAAAGCGAATTCATAGGGTCAAAAAGGAATGTAATAGATGCAATGCTAGAGATAAAGAAAGCATATAATACAAAAACTGGCATAAAAATTAACAAGTGCAGGTACTGCGGTTTCCCCTCTGCAAACGACATTTGCGAGGCATGTAAGCTAAAGAAAGAGCTTGTAAAAAGCCCTACAATTTAAAAGTTTAAATATAAAAAAGAGCAGTAAGCTTTATATGGAAAGCGATGATAGCCAAAACACAGCAAAAGACTATGAGTCTTATCTTACAGGAATTGATAAATTTAATAGCTCCATAAGTACCTTGATTTCAGATTTATATAAAAAGATAGACATGCTGAACCAGCAGAATATAGCACTGGACAACAAAATAAGCAGAATTGACAATACAACCGAGCTTGAAGGCAGGATCTCCAAGATAAACTCTGATGTATCTTCCCTTTCAAACGCTGTAAACAGCGCAATATCTGCATTTAATTCTTCAATAGAAAAAATGAATGATGCTTACAATGACTCAGCGGCAAAAATAAACAAATTGAATGAATCCTTTAATTTTATACACTCTAACATGGAGGAGCTTTCCGATAACGTAAATAAGGCAATAGAAAACTTTAATGGTGTGGCAAAGGCCATAAACCTAAAAGATAAGGATTATAATGACAACATTAAAAGGATAGAAGAAGGTATAACAGCTATTTCACGCCAATACGAAGTAGCAATGACAAACATGAAGGAAACGGCTTCAAACCTGTCGGCGGTAGACAATGAACTGCAGGAAAAGCTCGATAAACTGAATGAAACGGTATACTCCTCCTTACCGAGCATAAATTCATTTTCTGACGACATAAATGAGCTTAAAAAATATAAGGTAGAATCAGAAAGCAAATTTGACAAAGTGATTAACACAGTAAACTCTCTAACAGTAGAAATAAACGGTCTTAATCTAAAGATGGAGACAGTAAGCAGTGAATTCGAGAATATACAGAAGGGAATAAATGACACGCAAAACCACATTAATGACTTCATGAACAGTGCAAGATCGACTTTGTCCACAATAACCTCTTATAATCCTGCAGAACTTGTTATAGAGCTTAGAAAAACACAGGATAAAACAGAGGTTATGTCCGGAGAAATTGAAAAAATAATAGACACAAACAACAATCTTTCAAAATCAATTACTGAGCTTTCAAATAGGGTGAATTCACTTTCAGTAGTAAAGAATGCTTCAAAGCTGTTTGAAAACGTGGAAAACGTGTATAAAAACGTAGAGGACAGTGAAAATAGAGTCAATTCACAGACTTCTAAGATTGAAGTAATGTTCAACCAGATAAATTCTAACATGAATAAGTTCGTGGACTTAAGCACTAAGATAAATGATTTAAACAAAAGACTGTCGGAGATGGAAGGCACGGTCAACAAGATAAATAGTGGCCTTTCGCTTTTTGCAACCAAGGACGATGTAGTCGAACTACAAAACAAGCTATACTCACAAGATGCAAAGAAATAAAGATTCATGGACAATAAAGGAAATAAAAAATTAAGGGAAAGACTGTTCAGAGACCGGCCATTGAGCGGTATATCATTAAATGAATTTGAAAGGCCGACAAATGATTACAATACTAACTTAAGGAGATTCTGCATCTCATTGGGGCTTATAAGCCCCGGAGAAAGCAGGATAGCGATAGTATATCTGCTTGACATACTGCTTAAGGCAAGGAAAAAGAGGCCGGATGGTTTGGATAGCTATGAAATAATTAAGGAACTTTACAAGAGAAAAGTAAAGATAGTTTATGCAAACATACTCAGAGATCTAAGAAAGCTAATAGCTGTAGGATTGGTTGAAAAAAGGAACAGCCTTTATAGAATAAAGGAAAACATGAAACTCAATGAAATAATATCTAGTTTTATAAAGCCGTACATAATAGATAGAATGCTGAGCAAAATAGAGGAATACGCTAAATCGATAGACAAAGCAGATTAATTAGTCTATTTCTGACAAAAGCTTGAATATTTTCTTACCTTTCTGTGTAAGATTTATTATTTTCTTATGATTGCTTCCGTCAAAATATACTAGATCCATCTTTTTCATTACCTTTATCAATCTTACTATGTAAGCATAGCTGCAGTCTATTTTCTTTGATATCATTGTAGCATAGACAGGCTGCCGGCTTTCATTTATGGCCTTCAGCAGAAGGAAAGGCTTATCATGAAGAAACAATTTGGCCACACTCTTTTTCGAATCATCTGAACCCATAACTACAAAACGATTGGTAAGTATTTATAATTTTTTATAGGTTATAATCTTCAATCCTTTTGCAAAATCAATGCTTTCCTCCAGATCGCATACAAACTCAGTTGAGTACTCTATTTCAGTTATCTCCTTGAGAATTTTCCCTAAGCTTTCCTTTTTACTGTTCTCTTTGTAACTTCCTTTACTATTATTTACATTTAAAAACAGATTATTTGAGTTATCCAAGTTTATTTTGTATACGTTAGCTATATCGTCTAGGGTATTATCTAAAACATCCAAAATGCCTTCTTTAAGGTACGGCCTTACAAAATACTGCCTTAGCCCATTTTGCATTTTATTACCAAATGAGAGCTTGTCGCATTCATAGATGTATTGTTTTAATGTTTCTGCTATTCCCTGCAGAGAATTCTCAAGGCTGTATTTCCTGCTATTTAATCCTGTCTTTTCCAGACTTTTGTAATTAAAATCCGAACCGTCTACAACTGCATGCATGTAGGCAAGGCCCTCCTTCCTGCTTTCAAGAAGAAGCTTGAGAATCTCTGATGCCTCCCACCTCAATTCTATTTTCTCATCAAGGTTTTCCATATCTTAATATTCAGAATTAGCATAATATAAAAACATTAGGTTCATCTGCAAAGAAGTAAAAAGGGCCCAAGGGGATTTGAACCCCTGTCAGATGGTTACTTCCAACTGAAGGCATTCGAAGCCATCAGTCCTATCCGGACTAGACTATAGGCCCAAATTTTTATAGGCTTTCCAACAATTTATTTGTTTATCGGAGAAGTTAACTGCGTACTAATTATAATACCCCCCTAATAATCGATAGTATTTAACTTTAACACCGACATCATTAATAGATTATTCATAAAAATTTAGGCTGATAATTTTATACTAACTAAATTATTTTTGTGAGCCAAATTCTTTAATGAGCCTTTTACTGAATTCTTCCATTATTCTAAGCAGGTATTCTGTTTCCGGGCTCTTAATATCTGATAAAACTCTTATGACCCCTCCCTTACTTGAATTTTCTATTTTAGGTAAATCCACAGAAACGAAATCTAAGATAACATTTACAACCTTGATTAAGGACTCCCATTGGATACTGGATATTTTATTCTGTAGTTCATCAAAATCTATATTATCGGATATTTTGCTTAATATCGGGAGCAATTTTACAAATGCAGAAAATGCACCAAGGATAGTCATCGTTGTAGCATAATTAAAGATATTGTCTGACTGCTCTGAAATTGCATCGACGGCCCCCATTAAGCCTGATTCTTGTAGTTTTTTTAGAGAATTAATTGTAGGTTCCAAATCATTTAATTCATCTAATAAGTGTTCAATCTTGCCTATATTTTTACTGTCCATAATACCAGCCCCCATAAACATTTGCCAGAAAGTATTTCTCATATATAGCATGAGCAAACTTAAGCATCTTATCCGGAGGTACAAGCCTGCAATCTGGAAATAAAGTGTCTGGTTTAGTCAACTTATCACCAAAATCACAGTATGCAAACATGCCCGCATCACCGGTATCACCTGCACAAAGACCTACTGTATTGTATGGAATTGGAGCATGTATCCCCATTACATCACCTGCGATAAGAGATGCAACAGTATCTGCTTGAAAATGAGCGAAAACACCTGCCATACCTAAACCAACTGTTGGTGCAATAGAATCTCCAAGTCCATAAATATCATCAAATTTACTGTTTCTAAAGTTTTTTATGTTTGAATCAAGCCAACCTTGCTTAGATAAAAGGTCCGGATTTTTAGCTATAAAATCCTGTGGTTTATGGGGTGGTGCGATTATTGCAAGATCATAGTCTATAGTTTCATTAGCTTCTCCAATTATTTTTTTATTTTCGCCATCGATATTTTTAGGATTAAAATTATTCACTGTGTGGATATCTCTCTCTTCAAACCACTTTGTAACTGGATTTGATAGAACGGGACCAAACATTTCAAATGGTTTACTAGCAAAATGTGCTACGGTTATATTTACCTTATCGCGCATTCCTTTGTTTCTAAAATAATCATCAAGAATCATGGCCATTTCCCAAGGGACCGGTGGGCATTTATATACCTTTGTAGTAACTCCAATAACAATGTTGCCACCTTTGAAAGTAGAAAGTTTGCTCCTTAAAGATATAGCCCCTTCTAAATCCCAAAATTGCTCTACATTGTTGTAACCAGGAAAAGATTGCTTATCAAACTTAACGCCAGGTGAAAGCACAAGAATGTCATATGGTATTTTTTGACTAGAAAGTACAACATTACGGTTTGCAGCGTCTACATCTGTTACTTCTCCTTTTATTGGTTTTATCCCTCTCTTATAAAAATTTGAAATGTCTGTGCTTATTTGCTCAGGCAACCTGCTACCAATAGAAACGAGAGTTTGAGAAGGCTGAAAAACGGTTTTACCATATTTATCTATGATAGTTATATGTGCTTTATCTTCAGGGATTAATCTTCTTAATTTACTAGCAACTAATCCGCCACCAGCTCCTGCACCAACTATGACAATTTCTTTCGTCATATAAATTTATAATATTATAAATATTTAATATAATATAAACACTAAGTTAAAAATCAAATCTCAATTATCTTCCCCTTTGGCCCGGCATTTATTATGTTTGTTTTACCTAGCTTGTCTTCAAGTCCAAAAGTTTCATGCACATGTCCGCATATGCAGGCATCCGGCTTCGTTTTTTCTATCATATCTCTTACTGCAGTGCTTCCTATCTTCATGTTATTCCCGATCTTGTCAAGCTTGGTATTGTACGGAGGAACATGCACTACCATTATCTTCTTCTTTGAGTTTTTTATGTAGTTGTAAGAGGACTGTATTTTCTTGTAAAGCTCGTCCTCTGAAAGCTCGTTTGGACCGATGTTAGCTAGCCCGCATCCAAAGAAGCCGACATCTCCGATTTTAAATGAATAGTTGTGTAAGTCATAGATTGTATCTGGATAACGTTTCTTGAGCATGAAAATATCGGCTTCGCTATCGTGATTTCCTGGAATCAATGCAACCTTCTTATCTGCATCCTTGAACGGCTTAAGCAGGCCCTCCAAGCCGTTACCAAATATTGAAAGGTCGCCAGCAAGTATTATCAAATCTGCTTTTTCCTTCTTTGCTTTCTTTGCAAGGGCCTCTGCAGCCTGTAAATCCCCGTGAATGTCTGAAGCAGCAAGTATTTTCATAAGTTATTTACATAAGCGTTAAACAAATACCTTTCTGTCAAGCAAGGTATTCTCATTTTTATGAAGATACGAGTAAACCTTCTGTGCAACACCCCTGCCTAACAAGGAGCTTAAGCGTTCCAGCCCTGCTTCCTTTAATAATTTTAAGGAGGTTATTCCTGCCGAATAAAGCTTTCTTGCTCTTACTCTTCCTATCTCTGGCATGGATACTAAAGGTATCAGCTCTGCCTTTATACCGTTTTTTATCCTTATGCTGATCTCATTTATTTCTCTTTTTCTTAGCTGCATTACCTTGCTGATTTCGCTTAATGAGTATACAAGCCATTTTGTGTTCTCAAGTATATTGTAGAACTCTCCGGGCAAAAGGCCGTATTCCTCTTCCATGTATTTTTCATTCTTCTCAGAGATCCAGTCCTGCATAACATGTGCCATCTTTATTGCAGATACAAACCTGTCATAATCCACAATATTCTCATCTGCTGATAAGTCAAGCTCATAGCTTTCCTCTTCATATTTCTGGAATTCTTTTTGGTTTACCCGTATGTTCCTGAATTCCTCGCTGCAGAATATTACGTGCAACAAATCTAATTCATCTATCTTTTCCTTCTTCTTTATCCTTTCAATGAATTTTATGAACAACGAACCAGTCAATGGATCTATGTAAAGTGAGTTTACAAGCTTGCCCATCCTAGTAACCTCAATTTTGTCTTTATTGCCTGTTATAAAATCATTTTCTTCCAAAAATGAGATGGCATCGTCTATCTTGTCGTATACATCTATTCCGCTGAAATGCATAAATGTTTCATTAAAGAAGTTTGAAACGCTGTCTTCTTTGTCGTATATTCCCAGGCAGAATAGATTCAAGGTGTACTTCCTTATCGCTATCTCGCTGTTGAATTTTGATGTTATGGGCTCTATCTCTCCGCTGAAGTACTTTTCTTCTATTATGTCTAGTTCTCCTTCGTTCCTTGCAACTACTATTGCATTCCCTTCCTTATCGTATTTCGGCCTTCCTGCCCTGCCCATCATCTGCTCAACTTCTATGGCAGGAAGCAGTTCCATACCATAATCCCCGTATCTTCGTATTGAATTTATTATAACTGTATTAGCGGGGAGGTTTACGCCCATAGCAAGAGTAGGGGTAGCCACTATGAATTTTATCAGCCCGTTTTTGAAGTTGTCCTCAATCAGCTTCCTCTGCTTATTTACTAGGCCGGCGTGATGGAATGCAACACCCTGCTTTACAAGATCACTTAGAAGTTCGCACTGCGTTGTGGGCCTTTCAAGCACATTCAACACTTCTTTTGAAACGGAAATAAGCATTTTCTTGTCATCATCTGAAAGCTTGTTTCCTATTATTGATCCAATCGTCTTTGCATTCGCAACAACTGTTCTTTTGTTCTGCGAGAATACTAGAGCCTGTTTGTTGTTTTTAAAAAGCCATGAAATTATATTTGAAAGCGGATCTTCGTAACCACTGTTTAATTTTTCCACGCTTCCGTTTATAAGCTCACCTTCAAAGTATTTTTTCTTTGAAAGCTTGACCGGCCTGAAATCGCTCTTTACAAGCTCGGCCTTCAGCCATTCTGCCAGCTCATCTGCATTCCCTATAGTGGCGCTTAATCCAATTGTCTGTGCATTCGGGAATAACAGCTTGTTTAATGTCACAAGAAACTCCAGAGTAGGCCCCCTTCCAATGTCTGAAAGCAAATGCACCTCATCGTAGACTATGCAGCCAATATTACCTATCTTATGCAGTGAGTTCCTTATTATGCTGTCGAACTTCTCTGTGGAAGCGAAGATTACATCGTATTTATCTATATTGTAATCCTTTTCATTGTAATCTCCGATTGAAAGTATTGCCTTTATATCACTGTTCTCCTTCACAAAATCCTCATATTTTTCGGAAATCAATGCCCTTAAAGGTGCAAGGTAGATCGATTTTTTGCCTGACAAAAAAGAATTCAGTATAGCCATCTCTGCTATCAGCGTTTTACCGGAAGCGGTCGGCGCTGAAACTACCATGCTCTTTCCAGTAAAAAGCCCTCTCTTCACAGCATCTGACTGTGGGGGCATGAAATATTCTATTTTTTTCTCCAGTCTTTGGTATATTCTCTCTGGAATGTAACTCTTGAGTTCACTTAATTTATCCATTAATTTTATTGTATTTAAAGAATAAAAAACATATTATTTTAAGTAATAATACACAAAATTGCAAAAACAATATGAAAGTTCTTTTCTTAGGATGGGAGTTTCCTCCGCACTCAGTGGGGGGTTTGGGTACTCATTCGTATAATATTGTAAAGGCACTTTCTGAGAAGGGAGTAATAGTAAACGTAATACTTCCGTTCAAGGAGCACAGTGAAATAAAAGGCGTAAATTTCTTGACGTTTGAAAGCGAGCTTTTTGAAAGCATGTACAACCTAAGCACTAAAAAAGAGATAAATGAAACAAGTGAAAAAAGCCTTTACAAAGATGTTTTTAATGAAGTAGAAGAATACAAAAACAAAGCTTTAGAGCTTTCTTCCCAAGTAGAGTTTGACGTTATACATGCAAATGACTGGGTAACTGGAAAAGCAGCCATAGAAATTAAAAAAAGAACTGGTAAAAAACTGGTGGCAACTATACACAGCACGGAATACGACAGAACCGCTGGCAAGCCTTGGGAAAGGATAGCAAAGGAGGAAAAAGAACTTATAGACAATGCAGATGTTGTCGTAACTGTAAGCAGACGGCTCAAAGAAGAACTTATTGCTTTATACAATGCTGATGGAAAAAAGGTAAGTGTTATCTATAATGCTATTAACCGGGAAAAATTCAATGGAATAAAAAGAGACAGCAACAGAAAGGTGGTACTCTATGTTGGAAGGTTGTCTGTACAAAAGGGAATAGACAACTTGATAAGGGCATTCAAAATAGTATCTAAGAAAAATGATGATGCTCTGCTGTACATAATAGGGGAAGGGCCAGAACTTTCAAATTTGATAAACCTATCAATAAACCTTGATCTTTCCGATAAAGTAATCTTCTTAGGAAGAGTTCCGGATGCAGAAATGGAAATGCTGTATTCTATTGCAAATGTATTCGTAATGCCTTCAGTATCTGAACCTTTTGGGATAGTGGCACTTGAAGCAATAGCCTCAAACGTTCCAACCATAGTGTCTTCTCAGTCAGGGGTTTCTGAGATTATAAAAAACACCCTTACAGTGAATTTCTGGGACACGGAACAGATGGCTGATTTAATACTTGGACTGTTGGAATACAGTGAAATAAACAAAGAAATGGCAAAAAATGCATATAAAGAGCTTGACAGCATTACTTGGGAAAAAGCCGCAGAAAAATTCATAGAAACGTACAATAAATAAAGCGGTCTAAACAAACTTTATTAATACTTGTTTCTTAGAATAATAATGAATATAGACTTAACGTTTGAATACATAGTCCTTTCGATAGCATTGGGCGCAGTATTCGGCCTTGAAAATGAATACAGAATGCAAAAAGGCGTAAAGATATTCATGGGCTTCAGAACATCAATATTCATTGCCCTTTTGGGTGACATCTTTGCCATTTTCTATGAGATTTTTGGATACCCTTCCATTATAATAACAGGATTTGCAGTTATGATTGCCTTTTCAAGCGCAATCTACTTTGAAAAGAATGCAAAGACAAGGAATCCGGGCGCAACGACGTATATAAGCTCGATGATACTTTTTTTGTCGGGAATGCTTGTGGGGTTAGGTTACTATGAATATGCAATAGTCATAGTTATACTAATAACTGCAATAAGCTTCTACAAAAGAGAATTCCTTTATTTCATAACATCAATAAAGAAAAGCGAGATAATAGCAGCTATAAACTTATTGATAATATCCTTTGTTATACTTCCGCTGCTTCCAAACACATATATGGGGCCCTATGGCTTCTTTAATCCCTTCCAGTTCTGGCTTCTTGTGGCATTAGTAGGAACCGTCTTTTTCTTGCAGTATGCTCTGCTTAGAGTATCAAAATCCGGCCTGCTCGTTTCAACTGTAATAGGCAGTTTAATAACAGGCACAACTATAACCTTTGCTCTCATAAATTTAGGAAACAGGTTCAGAAAACTTGGAAAAGCGGTTGTTTACAATGTTGTAGTAGCAGCAAACATACCTATGATTCTTATCCAGGCCCTCCTTATAATATATATAGTGACACTCTCATCAAAAGTCATTTATTATATGATACCCGTTACTGCAGTTTCAATAATAAGCCTTTTAATGATTTATCTGATTGGCAAAGGTGAAATAAACAAGAAGGCAGAAAGGCCAAACAATCCATTTCCTCTTGTAAAAACACTTGAATTCGCTGCCGTCTTCTTCGTAGTTCTTTCAGTTTCAAGAATAGTTGCAGTCGTAGCGCCGAATCTGCTTATAGTTGACATGTTTTTGTCTGCGCTTGCAAATATAGTGGGTGCTGCATTTGCGTTGGGAACACTTTTATTGGATCACCAGATAAGTGCAAGCTACACTGCAATGCTTTTAGGGGTATCAATATTTGCGGCAATAATAGAAAAAGGATTTATAGGGTTGATATCAAGGGACAAAAGCACAAGAAAGGGAATATTTGGTTATTCTATGCTTGTAGGCCTCATCCTTTTGATAACCCTATTTGTGCAATACCATGGAATTTAAATTTGACAAGGAAAGGCTGGAAAAGCTCGAAAGGCTGAAAAAGGAAGGAATAGAGCCATACGGCAGCAGATTTGATGCCGAGATGCATTCCATTGATATAAAAGAAAACTTTGAAAAACTTGAGGGAAAAGAAACTACAGTAGCAGGAAGGATAATGGCGAAGAGAGACCATGGGAAGATAAAATTCATAGACCTGCAGGATGAGGAAGGCAGCATACAAATATACTTTTCAGAAAAACACGTTGATGAAGAGTCAATAAAAATTGCCGAGGAACTTGATACTGGGGATATAATAGGAGTAAAGGGCACAATCGTTAAAACAAAGACAAATGAAATATCAGTTGATGCAAAAAAAATAACCATGCTTAGCAAATCTCTACTGCCAATGCCTTCCAGATGGTATGGGCTTGAGGACACGGAAAAAAGGTACAGGAAAAGATACCTTGATTTCATAATAAACAGAGAATCACTGGAAAAGATAAAAAAAGGGAGCGTAATGCTTTCCAAGGTAAGAGAAATAATGGAGAAAAGGGGATTTACTGAAGTCACAGTACCAATACTTCAACCGATACCTGGTGGTGCAAATGCAAAGCCCTTTATAACCCATTACAATTCATTAGACAGGGATTTTTACCTTAAGATAGCATCAGAGCTATACCTTAAACGTCTTCTTGTGGGGGGTTTTGAAAGGGTATTTGACATAAGCAAGAACTTTAGAAATGAAGGTGTAGATACCAGGCACAATCCAGAATTCATAATGCTGGAGGTATACCAAGCATATGGTGATTTAAGTACAATGCTTGAGCTTACTGAAGAAATAGTAAAAGAATCCATTTATGCAGCAAATAAAACTTACAAAGTCAAATTTGGAGAAAAAATGATAGACCTATCAAAATTCCAGATAAAAACAATGGAAGAAATGGTAAAGGAAAACACTGGAATAAACAGCGAAGAAGAGATTATAAAGAGGGGGAAGCAGCTTGACAGCAAGGTAAGTTCATACGGCGAAGCCATAAATGCCATATTTGAGGCAAAGATATCAGACAACATAATGGATCCAATATTTGTCACAAGGTTCCCGATTGAGGTATCGCCTCTCGCAAAGAAAACATCCGATGATCCAAGGTTTGTATACAGATTTGAACTCTACATAGCGGGCATGGAGATAGCGAATGCCTTTTCGGAATTAAACGACCCCATAGACCAGATAAGCAGATTTGAGGAAGAAGCTAGAAGAAAGAACAGGGGAATTGATGAAACACAAGAGTTTGATATGGATTTCATAGAAGCGATGAGTTATGGAATGCCTCCAGCAGGCGGTGTAGGCATAGGGATAGATAGACTGCAAATGATAGGAACCGACTCTAAAAGCATAAAGGAAGTTATACCTTTCCCACAACTTAGAACATTTGAAGATCAATAAATAAAAAAAATAAAAAATAATTAATGTTTTGCTATTTAACTAAAAATAGGAATTACTGTGTTCCTTTTCTCTTGTTATAGCAGTCTCTGCAGTAAACTGGTCTGCCCTCTTGTGGCTGGAAAGGAACCTCAGTCTCTTTCCCACAATCGGAACATACAGCTTTATACATTCTTCTTTCGAATTTTGCCATATTCCTCCTTAAGAACGAAGTTTAGAAATCCAATAAGAGAAAGTTTGAATAAACAATAAACTCCTACTAGAACCCCCTAACATCATTCCTCTACCTTATGTATAAGAACCAGTCTATTTATAAACTTATCTATTGTGGCTAATTAAGTAAAAAACCCAGTTTTTACCTGGTTCATTCTCTTTACTCTCGTAAGAAGCACTCATAGATTTTATCTCATTATACAGACCTAGGTAGTTTATTATCTTAACAGTACCGCTTATCGTTTTAAGGTTATCTAAAGTAAGGATTGATTCTGACTTACTTTCCAGAATCTTACTTGCAAGATCCAAAGCTGCCTTCTCGCCGAATTTATTGTAGGTGGAGTAAAGCTCCTTTTCTAGGTTTACAGAGTAATCCGCTGCATCCAATGACTTTATTGCGTCCACTATTTTTTCCAAAGAATTCTTTTCCATTTTTCCTCCGTTATTTAACAGATAAAAAATAGAACAGCAATATTATTTAAGCTTTGTGAATAATATTGGCCTGGCCGAGATTTGGACTCGGGACCCCTGCTTTTCCTAAAATGTTGGAGCATACTCATATAAGAGCAGTGCTCTACCGGGCTAAGCTACCAGGCCACAATGACTACTTTAATAGATACTTCAAATATTTATAATTACCTGATAGTTTAAATGTATTCTTTAACTGCACTGCCAGCAATGGCTTTCACAGACAGCTTTTTCACAGAAAATTCAAGTGCTTCTCCAAGAACCGGAACTTCATAGAATCCTGCTTCTGTGCCCCTGAAACCATAACTTTCTTCAAGCTCTTTCTTGATTTTATTGACCTTATCTGCCTGATAACCATAGTTCAACAGTATCTCAATGTTTCCCTTTCCGCTGCTCTTGTAATCCCTAAAAGCGCCTTTAATAATCGAATAAACCACTCTTCTAAGCTTGTTGTCGTTTTCAAAGTACTTTGGATTTATGCAATATTTTACTGAACTGCCAAAAGAAAACTTGGCGTATTTTCTATTGATACTTACCGAGTCATTGCCGCTTCTTTTAGCGGCAGTTAGCAGCAGATCGTATAGAGAATTGTCCAACCCCATGATTGCACTTCCACCTGAATTCATTAAAAGATCCTTTAATCGCTGTTCCATCTTACATGTAGCCGAAAAGCCTGAGTTTTTCCATTACTCCTTCCTTGTCCTGTGATCTGCCTGCTCTTTCTTTTGTATGCTCTAAGTCCTGTTCCCATGCAGGCAAATCGCTTGTCTTCTTTGAATCCAATTTACCATCTATTGACCTATATCCGAGCTTGTACAAAGGATGCATTGGCAATTTGTACTTGAAAATATATCCCCAAACGTTCCTTTCAGTAAAAGGCAGTATCGGCTGTACCCTTACATGATCCGGATGCGTTCTCGGGCTTATGAAAACCTCCATAGACCTTGCTTCATTTTCATCCCACCTAACACCAGTAAATAGCGCATCGAACCTGTACTTTTCGATTGCCATGTTCATCGCAACTGTTTTCAATAAATGGTTTCCGACCTCTGTTTCTAAGCTGTAATCAAACTCTTCTCCGTTGAATCCTATTCTTCTAGCTTCATCCTGGTTAACCTTGTTAAGACTGCTGAGCTTTATTTTGTTGTCCTTCCCTACATTTTTTATAACGTCCTCATTCTTTGCATATACCATCTTAAAGCCCCATTCATTGCTTATGTCTTCAAGCATCTTCATGGTTTCATCGTAATGCTGTCCGTGGTCTATAAATAATGCAGGAGGCAACTGCATCCCCAAATCCTTACATGCCCGTCTTACAAGGTCCAAAACCACTGTGCTGTCTTTTCCAGCACTCCAAACAACCGTAGGCCGGTTGTATCTTTTCAATGCATCCTTTATTACTATAAGCGCAATTTCTTCCTTTGCTTCTAAACTCAACCCACCTTCTATTCTTTGTTTTTTTACAGAATATTGTTCATTTTCCATGTTTACCTCCTACATATAACCCAGTTTCCTGAGCTTATCCTCAAGATCAAGCACCCGCTCGTCTTTTTCTTCCCTTCTCTTTTTTTCTTCGTTGCTTTCCGAGACCAGCTCTCTAAGCAGGTATTCTACAAAGCTTGAAAGCGATGTGAAACCCGTTTTCTCTATAAGCTTTTTGGCCTTATCAGCCAAAGGCTTAGGTATCGAAACCGTTGTAAATTTTTGTTCATCCATAATTACTAATAATTATATATAATTATTAGTATAAATACTTTTCCTTTTAAAAAATAGCGAAATAAAAAATGATTACATTGAAAACAGAATAAAACCTAGAACAATCAGTGGCAATGCAATTGCATCGCCGTAGAACCCTGAGATGTAAGTACCTTGTATAAACGAAGATGTAACCAATGCCGGATTCAAAACATACTGAACCAATGTAGCTATATAGCTGGCTGAAATAGCGAGCATTCCTGCAAATATAATAATCAAACCAATTACCTTCTTCTTCGGATTTGCAAAAAATAGAACCAAAAACCGTTCCATCTTTCGCATGTTAAAATAGAACATAAAGAAGGTAAGTACCCACGCGGCTGCAATTAAAAGCGCAATAGGAAGCGGAATGCTGAAACTCATGAGAACCTCCGAAAGTAATTAAAGTAAAGATCATATGAAAAACCCGCCACCAAAAGAGATAAAATAGCTAGAAGCCAAAAGGCTGCAACTAAACCATACGCTAGAAATATCTGTGTAACCGCATTTACTGCAAAAACCACCGTAGCCAAGAAGCCGAATAGAAGCAGAATCTCTATTCTCTTAATAAAAACCTTAGACCGCCCTTTATTCAGAAAAAAACCGGCCCATGGAGCCCTATCCTTTGCATGCTTAGCATTGACAAGTAATATCAATGCTATAAAAATAACTGTCACTAATGCGCCTATCAAAGTTACTACCCTTGCAGTTATCAATGCAATTTCAACGAAGTATGTAAAACTGACGATGGTTATTGGCTTGAATACAACTGAGAAAGACGCGCCTATATCTCCGCCTATAGCTATGACCGCAATTATGCTTACTATTATAAGAACAATCAAATTAAGCTTTGTTTGATTAAACTGCATATTACCAATTGTCTTTCTAGCAATATAAATTTTAAAATCGAATAAAAATGTTAGTTATAATGCTTTATTTTTTCTGGATCGAACAGGTAATCTCCAACCTTGTCCTTCATTCCTTCCTTTTTAGTCTTCAATGACTCCAAGAAATTGGATATTGTTTCAGCTGCCATTTCCTTCATCTCGCCGCTTAGCATCTTGCCTGATTTGTATTCTTGGTACACTTTGTCTACTTTGCTTTGGTCTTCTTCTAAAAAGCTGTATTCTAGGAATGCAAAGTCTATATCGGGATTTGCCCCGTACTTTCTCTGCTCCTCCAATGTGTCCTTGCCGCCGGAAAATGCATATTTCATTAATTTCTTTCTTACTTGCTCTTTACTGTCCTCTAAAAATATTGCGCTTTCTTCCTTTGAAGACGACATCTTTGCCGAATTGCCCTGAAGAGCTGGAAGAAACTTTGAGATTATTGCAGATGGCTTGTAATACCCCAATTTAGGAAGCACGTCCCTTGCAACCCTGAAATAAGGGTCCTGATCTATTGCATATGGTATTAGACACCTCATTTTCTTTCCGGCTAAGGCTGAAAGAAGGAAAGCAGGAGTTATCTGCATTGAAGGAAAGAAGAGCTTCCCTATATTATCGCTGTCATTAACACCAAAAACGGCCTTTACGGTTGATACTGTAATGTGCTTTGCGACGTCTGTTGCGTAATAATATAGAGTTTTAGCGCTTTCGTAATCCGCTATTATGTGTGTCTTCTTTGGATCAAAACCCAAGCTTATTATATCAAGTATGTTGTCATTTGTAAATTTCTCTATCTCACTCTTTTCCTTGCTGCCTACGAGAAACTTCTCGTCGTCCGTCAGCTGTATCAGTAAATCAACATTGAATGTTTTCTGCAGCCAAAGCGTGAATGTGAATGGCAGCAAGTGACCTATGTGCATCTTTCCCGAAGGACCCCTGCCAGTGTAAAGATAGAAAGGCCTGCCGCTTTCATAATCATCTAAAACAAGGTTAAGCTCCCTGTGTGCAAAGAAAACCTTTCTGCTAAGAAGAGGATGCAGCTTTCCATTTGCAATCTTTTTTATTCTATTCAATAGGTTATCGCTTATTAAATCAACACCGAATTTCTCAACTAATTTAGAGTAAGCATTATCGTTTAGCTCCCCGCTTACTTCCCAAGGCGTTACATTGAGCTTTTCCATCCAATTTAAAAGCCATCCAAATATTAATAATGATTAACCCACTACCTCTAAGAGCTGCTTAAGCTCGTGTATAACTGCATCTGGTTCATGAACTCCTGTGTTAGGTGGTAAATATTTGTCTATAAGAACTGCTTTCATTCCTGCTTCTTTTGCATTGTCTATGTCTGCATCCATTCTGTCTCCTATTACCAGCGTATCTTCTGGCCCTACATCCAAAAGCCTAGCAAGCTCAATAAAAGGTATGGGGCTGTTTTTCCTCTGCGGTATGTCTTCTCCAGCTATCAAAACAGCATCAAACAACTTTGTAAAGTTTAGGCTGTTTAGCCTTCTCCTCTTCAAACCAGGCCGTACATCTGTGTCTGTCAAAAGCCCTAATTTTTTGCCCATTGATTTTAAGGCCTTGAGAACCTCCTCCGTATCTTTTGGGTATTCTATTTTTTCCAGTATGAAATCATAGAATATCTGTGCTAGCTTTTCCACCTGCATTTCATCCATGTTAAGTGATAGGTTCTCGTTCAATTTCTTTATAACTGCCTTCCTATCATACTGCCTTGAAACCAATGGAACATCGTCGATTACTTCCTTCTGTGCCTTTAAAAGCTGCTGCATCAAGTAACCGCTATCAAGTCCAGAGCTTGAAGAAATCAATTCAACAACCTTTGAATATGCACCACTTATCGCAGAATGCGTATCTACTAGAGTATTGTCAAAATCAAATATCAATGCCTTTGCTTTAATCTTCTCTGACATTTAATCAGTCTTTTCTTTTACCGTTTACGGTTTTATTGTTCCAGGCATAAGCCTTAAGTTTTGAACTTCTTCCGTAGCCGCAA
>JAKACB010000037.1 GCA_021796445.1 Nanobdellota archaeon | reverse complement strand
CATCAACAGTAACAGGATTCTCAGGTTTAGGAAGTGTAACAGCACAATGCACAGCCAATGGAGTATTAAGGATAAGCGTAGGAGACTCAACTGGTAATTTAATAAACATAACAGGCATAACAGCAAAAGACCCAGCAATAACCAAAATATCAAATTTCAAGCCAAATTCAACAGTAGATCCAAATCCTTTAATAAGATCGGGTTCATCTTATATCTTTTCTATACCAAACATATGTCCATCAGCAGGTACTCATTACGCTATAACAGTA
This sequence comes from Nanobdellota archaeon, assembly GCA_021796445.1. The sequence goes on along the minus strand of JAKACB010000037.1, from coordinate 6,488 downwards.
ACAGTAAATTACACCGAACCCAGTCAGCCTCTTCCAGGGCCTTATCAGTCCTTAGGATCAATAACCGGTTCTACTGATTTAAATTATCTACCATCATTTGTTCCTCTATTTAATGGTGTAAATAGCGGTATAAATGCAAATGCTGAATTACTGCCAAATTCCTCCAAAGTAAGAACTGTTTTAGCCTGGTTTTCAACAAAAGAGCCAGCTAATGTAGGACAACCTGGTATTTTTGGATATGGAGCGCAAGTATGTGCAGGGCATTTTTTCTGGGCATTTATATATCAGTGTGCTGCTGATGGTATCCAAATTGATACTTGGTGTACTTGTCAAACAGTAGTTACACCGCCAATTAAACTTAATAACTGGTATTTCATAGCATTTGAATATAATGGAACAGATCAAATAGGGTATGGAGGTCCTCTTGATGGGTCGTTATCTTTAGCCTTTTCTCCGCAATCAATAAATACCACAACCTCTTCAAATCCAACTTTTTACATCGGAGATATTATAAATAGAGAGGATTGGAATGGATCTATAATAAATGTTCAGGTTTATAATACTCCTTTAAGCTTCTCCGAAATATCTAAAATATACTCAGAGGGTATTGCAGCTCCTCCAATTCCAAATGCAGGTTTGGTTTCTTGGTGGCCATTAAATGGTACAACTAAAAACTATATTCAGACAAACAATAATGGTGTTCCAAGTAACATTGTTTATACAACAAATTATCCTAGTTAAATAGGAATTTGCAGAATTGAATATTAGGATAAAACTATAATTTTGTATCTTTTATTTAGCCAGTTATTTTATAGCAGCATTTAATATCAATTGTCATCTCCCTAAGGAGTAAACAATTAAGTATTAAAATTATAGCTACTATTAAGTTATTAAAGTATTTAAACTATAATGTTCATATTTATTGTATGCAAAAACAGGCAACCTTAGATTCGATAATCAGCAAGGTAAAAATGAACCTTGCAGGTATGATACAGGTAAGATTTACAGGGTTGATTAAGACGGGAAAAAGGGCCACTTATCTAAGATCTGAAAAAATGCTAAATGAATTTTATGAAAACAAGGAAAAATACATTCTTGATTCTTCTATAGATTATTACGACCGCAAGGATCTGTTCTTTAAATCTACAAGTTTTTTGGAGAAAGGGCAATTTGAGAAGCTCAACATGATGTACAATATCCTTCCTGAAGCAATTCCAGCGCCTATAACTAAAGTAAGAAATAGCAACGGAAAGGAGATAGGATACATAATGAAGAAAATAAATGGATACACTATGTCAAATTATCTGGAAGGATTAGACGCCAGCATAAGATATAAGGAGAATGATAGAATAATTAAAGAATTAAATGACTACGTGGAAAAACTATCTGTCAATGGGATAGGGCATGGCGATATACATAGAAGAAACGTGATTATTTATGAGAGTAAACCTTTTCTTGTAGATCCTTTCTCTATAAACAACTGTGATAGTTGGTATATGAAAAGAGATGTAAAGAACCTGAAAAAACTAAAATCCATAGAATACTAAGAAATGTTCCTTAAAAAGAAAAATCTACTGCGTTTCATAACTGTATTTGATTATGTGTCAGCAATGATAAGTTAAGAACAAGCATCATTCCTTTTTTCTAGCGCTGTGAAGATAAAAAACCGGCAATGAAATTTTGAGCTATGGGCTTTAAATGGGCCCAGGGAGGTTCGAACTCCCGGCCTTCTCCGTGTGAGGGAGACGTCATAACCACTAGACCATGAGCCCTTTTAACATATATTATAATTATACCTTATTTTATTATTTAATGTAACTGCATTTTATTTAAAATCCGCCTGATACACCAGAAGTAAGCGAAGAGCTTGCGAACAATGTAGAAACACCGAATCTTACTACTAGAAATATGCCTATCCCGATTACAACATATACTGGCACATTCTTAAGCCCGTTTTTTGCTTTACCGGTATTTAGTATCCCTCCAAGCAGTGCACTTGAAGCTGTTGTTATTATAACGTTTATAATGGCAACTGTTATCACTAATGTAACTGAAATATGGGGCAAAGTAAATCCAGAAAATAATCCTAAAGTTCCAGATGGTAAATTGGTTGCGGCTGTGCTTCCGCCCGTTGTAGCTCCAACCTGGTCAAGGATGCCTATAAGAAATGAAGAAACACCATAAAGAAGAGGCGCGGCTAAAGTAGCTGCAATAAATATAAACAACGAATAGCTCTTTACCTGTGCCCTCATGTCATTTCTTATGCTTTCGTTCTGCAAAAGATTGCTTGCGAGGTTTTCAAGTATTAAGTGTAATTCCGCACCAGACCTTATACCTTCGGATATTATTCTAACACTGTCTTTGAAGAACTCTGAATTAGTCATGTCATTCATCTCAAGCAAGGCTTCTGAAAAGTTTTTTCCTGCTTGTGTTTCTATTGCTGCTTTGTTTAAAAGGTAATTTAATTTTCCAAATTCCGGTTTCATCGAGGCTATAAAAGAATTTTCAGGTATCATCCCTGCTCTAAGATTTGCTGCCATCAAAAGTAGCATATCAGGCAAAACTTTTTCTATCTTTGCTGCGACAGAGTCTGCAAACATCGAAAGCATAGACCTAAGCAGTATTATGCCACCAAAAAATATCCCGACTGCAGCTCCCAATGCATATAATGGGGAATGAAGAAAGTAAAAGACTAAGATCGCACCTAAAACTGCACCAATCATTAAAAGTATAGAAATACTCCCTATTGTATCATCTAAGTTTTCTCCGCCCATCTGAGAGTATATGAATTCTTCTTTCATTGGCACTGTAAGTTTTTTTGGCAGGGCCCTTGCTATTGCTGCTCTTATGTTTCGATTATTTGAATTTTGTTTCATACTCCGACGGAAGGCCTCCTATTCCCTACCATACCCATAAAGAATATCTGGAACATAAGTAAAAACGGTGGTATAATATATATTATTGCAACTGTATTAAAGTGTGCAAGCGAACCTAAAATTATGAATACAGACATTCCTAAGCTTGGCATTACAACAGATATAAGCATGTAAGCCATTGACATTGGCGTAAGCTCACCAGCGTATGACTTCATGTCAGACTGCTGTTTTTTAATCAACATGTCATTTATAAGAGAAAGAGTGCCTGCAACATCACTTCCCGATTTTATTGCGTTAAGCATTATATCTATTGTCCTTCTAAGCGACTGCGATGGTACCCTTCTTGCAAGGTGGTCCAAAGCATCTTCCTGTGGAACTCCCGATTCTATCTCTTCTATCGCTTCCTTAAACTCATCAGAAACAACACCATAGTTTCCATTCGCAACATCAAGTAATGCATTGAAAACAGGAACACCTGAACCTACTTTTATCATTATCTCTCTTGTTGCAAAAACTACCTGCTCCTCTATAAGCTTTGTTCTCTTTACGGCCTGAAGCTTTGGATAGTTCAGGAAGTAAAAGAAGTAAACTCCTGGTACAATGAATATAAGGACTGGCAGTATTGCCTCTATTTTTATTGTAAGCAGGTTCTTTTTTATTGCTATAAGAAGTACTAAAGCAGACACTCCCACCATCAAACCAACTAATACCAATGCTACCACTATTCCTGCGGCTATATAATCCAAGTAATCAATATCCATAGCGGCTTGAAGCAGATCCTGCTTTAGCGTAGGGGTCATCCCTTTGAAATTTGGCGCAAACTTTTTAAATTTTTTGCCGAAAAATACAGCTTTATTCGGAGAAATCATTATGCTTGGTATTTTTGTTTCCATCTAAATCGTTTCCAGTTCCGAAGGGTCGCCTTTGTCGTTTACCAGCTGCATTAATTTATCATGGTTGGTATAATAGTTGCTTGCAGCCAGCCCTATCACGTTTACATTGTTTATCCCCTGGTCCATCATCCAGTGCAAAACTGTTATCTTCTCCTTTAGATCCTGAGTTATCTCTTCACTTGTTAAACCAGAATAAAGAGCAAGTTTGTTTGCTATCTTCTGTGAGGCATTTATTGTCCTTTCTATATTGTCAGTTCTTGGCTTCCACTCGAATAGGTTGTTTGTCTTTAATTCCATTATTCCACTTACCTGCCTTTCAACAATTTCAGCAAGCTCAAGCACCCGCCTTACACCGGTTCTTCTCTGCCTGAATGAGGTTATTATAAGATCAAGAGTTGAAACTTCAATTTCAGGAAGGTCTATTGGTTCAGATATAAGCCTTTTAACTACCTGCTGAGCAGTCTCTGCGTGCATTGTAGCATATACCGAGTGACCAGTCATCATCGCTTCGAAAAGCGTTTGAGCATCTTCCTTCCTTCTTATTTCACCTACTACCAGACGGTCAGGCCTCATCCTAAGCGAGTTAAGAAGCAAATCCAACATAGTCACTTGTCCTTTCCCCTCAGAGTTGGCCTGTCTTGTTAGCATAGGCACCCAGTGCATATACTTTGGAAGAACAAGTTCGCTTGTATCCTCTATCGTTATTATTCTTTGATTAGGAGGAATAAATGGAAGAAAAACATTAAGCATTGATGTTTTACCTGCAGCCGTGCCTCCCGTAACCATAAAAGAGAGCTCGTACTGCATTGCCTGCCATATAAATGAAACTAATTCCTCAGAAACTGTTTTTCTTTTTAAGAAGTCTATTATAGTCCAAGGCTCGGCCCTAAACTTTCTTATGTCTATAGTGTTACCATGAGTAGATATTGGGTATAAAGTAGCATTGACCCTGTCCCCGTTTGGAAGTTGTGCATCTAAAAGTGGATTTAAGTTCGTAATCTGTCTTCCAACCTTTCTTGCAATCTGTTGTGCATATGACTCTATTTTTGCTTCAGGTTCTATCCTTACATTGGTTTCAAGCCACCCATATTTAATATGATAAACCATGACCATTGTCTTGGAATCATTTATTACAACTTCTTCAAGGTTAGGGTCAACATCCAGTATCTCTATTATACCCAAACCGAACATTTCATGTAAAAGCGTGGCAGAAAGTTCGATGTATGATTTTTCCTGCATCCCAGGTATTATACTCTGTAATTTTTTCTGTACTATCTCAAGAAATTCCCTTTTTAACGCTTCGGAAGTAGTCTGGGAAAGTTGCTGGATCTTCGAAGGGTCTTCTCTTATAAGTTCTGTCCTTATTTCGGTAAGAACAGCGTTTATACTCTGGTCTATAACAGGAGTAGTGATTTTATAGCTCATAGTAAACTTAGAAGGAATCCTTAATACCTTAACGTCAGCAGATATACCATCAGAGACAACCTGATAATTATCTACTATCTCAGTTTCTTCGTTTTCCATACAGTATTATAATATAATTAATTTTAGGTTCTTATAACTTTAATTCTTTGTTTATCAAAGGTGAGCAGGAAAACCCACATGCTTTAGAGGGGGGAGGATGTCACGTGAAAAGTAATATTAAAATAACGGCCCTGCCATCCTATTATATGGTAGAGATGGAGAAGGCGGTTCTAGCAGGCGGCTGTTTCTGGTGCATCGAAGCAGTATTCAAGCAGATAAAAGGCATAGAGAATGTTGAATCTGGTTATTGCGGAGGAACGGTTAAGAATCCTTCATATAGGGAGGTATGCACTGGCAGAACCGGGCATGCTGAATCAGTAAGGCTTACATTCAATCCTTCAATAATCTCCTATAAGCAGATTTTAAGAGTTTTCTTTACATTGCATGACCCAACTAGTTTGAACAGACAGGGCAATGATATAGGAAGTCAATACAGGTCAGAGATATTCTACGTCAATGACAAGCAGAGAGAAACGGCAGAGCAGGTCATAAAAGAATTAACAGAAGAAAAACTTTGGGACAAGCCCATAGTTACAGCCTTGGAGCCTTTAAAAGAATTTTATGTAGCAGAAAAATATCATCAAGATTATTACAAAAAGAACCCTTTGAATCCATATTGCTTTATGGTTATCCGGCCTAAGATAGCAAAACTAAGGAAAGAATACTTAGATCTTTTAAAGAAAGATTAATCTTTTTTGTTCTCAGGTATGAAACGCAGAGATATAGAGTTTACGCAATGCCTTACATTCTTATCTGTAAATCCTTCACCATAAAAAACATGCCCTAAATGGGCCCCACAATTACTGCATTCTATCTCAGTTCTTTGTCCATCAGGATTAGGTAGTTTATTAACTGCGCCTTTTATCTCTTCGTCAAATGAGGGCCAGCCGCAGTCAGAATGAAATTTGGCTTTAGATTTATAAAGAGGTGTACCGCATCGTTTGCATACATAAACTCCTGCTTCAAAGTTATTACAGTACTCTCCTGTGAACGGCATTTCCGTTCCTTTTTTTATAATTACCTTTTCTTCCTCTTTTGTTAGCTTTTTGTATTCCACATACAATAAAGGATTAGTGTAAATGAATTTAAATATTTTATAATCTACTTTTGGATTAATACCTCTTCTGAGTTTAAAGCACCCATCACATTAAAATTATTTATTTTTAGAGGATGCAAATTCTTTAATTCAAATGTA
>JAKACB010000036.1 GCA_021796445.1 Nanobdellota archaeon | reverse complement strand
TCTTCAATTATTATAATGATTTCTCTGGAACTACTTTAAATAATTTCCTTATTACCGGAGCTACTGGATATACTATTACAGTTAACAATGGATTGTTTATCCAAGGAGGGTCTTCAAATAGTTATGGAGTATATCTGCCTGCTAATTATAATTTTACAAAAGACACAGTTTTTTCTTTTTATTTAACTGGTTTTTCTATGAGCGGTAGTGACTATTGGATAGGTGCCGGTATAGCATCTTCTCAATCATCGGGTGGTACAGCATATATTAGAGATAGCGGTTTGGGTGAAGATTGGGGCCATGGCGTTCCCACATTTGGTTCTGGGGTTCAATATGGAAATACCTTGATTAGTACTTCTTCATCTTCAACAGCAGTTGGGGATGCTCTTGGTTTAAATAGTATCTATGATATAAATTCAACTTATTTAGAGACTGTAAATCCAACTGGAACAGCGTTATGGGAATTGCCAGGAGGCACTAATGAAAAATTAGAACCTCCATTTTACTGGGAAATCGGTGGTTGGAATAGCGCTGCTGATGATGAGTTAAATGTTTCTTATACATATATAAGAAGTTTACCACCAAATGGTGTAATGCCTTCCGTGAGCTTTGGAAGCGTAGCTTAATTATTTTCTTTAAGGATATCAATAATTTTCAGGCGGCTTTTTAAAACAGAACTTTATAAAAAGTAAACATTTTATTTATTATTAAAATATAGTTGTTTATATAATAACCTTCATCGAAAAGGATTTAAATGTGTTATTATTTCTATAATAATGCTTAATAAAAAACTGTTAGTTACAGGGTTGATTTTAGTTATAATATTCATAATTATATTTTTGCTTGTAAATTTCAAGATATCAAACAATTTTGATTTAACAGTCTTTAAACTAATAAACGAAAAATGGAGTGTTAGTTTCTTAGATCCTTTCTTTGCAGCTGTTGCAATTTACGGCAGAGAGTATTTCTGGGTACCAGTAGTCTTATTAATGTGGATTTTAGGTAGCGCTTTCAATAATGAAAAAGCAAAGAAAGGTGCAGTAATGCTTGTAGTAGTGTTCATAGCTATAATAATAATCGGTTTGTCTTTGAAAGCGGTTTATTATAGGCCAAGGCCTTTCCTTAACCCATTATTGTCTTCTGTGGATCATGTTCTAGTCCCTAAGGACCTTGATTCTTCCTTCCCATCAGGGCATGCCTTAATAGTCGCAGGCGGTGCCGCAATAGCATTTCTTTTCCTACGTAAAAGATATTCAATACCTTTGGTAATCGAAGCCGCTTTAGTCTCTTACGGCAGGGTTTATGTAGGTGTGCATTACCCAACAGACGTATTGGCAGGAGTTGTTTTGGGTGTTGCAATAGCTTTTATAATCTATTCTATCTTGGTTAACAATAAATATTTCAACAAACTTTATCAGCTTGTAGATAACATTTATAAAAAGATATTGCGGGCTGTAAGGCTCATAAAATAAAATTCAGGTTTTACATCATTTAGTAAAATTTTACTGTTTTTGCCGAAGTTTATATTTTTTCGATAGCTCTTTTATTTCTTTTATCAAATCAGACTCGGATTTAAACATGTTATCAACGAAGTAAGGAGTAAATGGGCTGTATTTTTCGAAAGGGAAATAAAGCAAGACCTTTTTACCGGTAAAATGAGCATGCATTCTTTCTCCGTCAATTCCACTTGAATAAACTAAATCAGAAAGATATACAACAGTAATATCTGTTTGGTCTACCAAATGAAAATCCCTTCGCACTGTCTGGTTAAATATAAGGTTCTTTGTCCTTTCATTTGCGTTTTCTTTATAGGCATCAATATCTACGGCTTTTGGGTTGAAAACTATCAGATATTGTCTTATCTTCTTTATGAATTTTTCCAAAGTTTCATATCCGCTTTTCCTATGCTCTATAGAATAGCTTATGTAAGCTTTTGGTTTGTCAGGCCTGTAAATTAGCTCATATAAAGTATCTGGATCTTCTTTTGAGCCTATAACATAATTTTTTCTGTTTATTGAGTTGCTTATTAAATCAGCAGTGTAAACCTCTAGTTCAGACCATAATGCTATTTCATATTCGTCTATGGTTTTGTCTTCCCAAGATTTTTTCTTTTGCAGGTTTTTATTGACGGTATTAGGGTCATTTAATACTGATATGAAAAAGTCAGGGTTAAGTGCTTTTAGGTCTTTTGAATTTAGTAGGTTCAATGGCCCTCCCCTCCACCAAAATGACATGTGCCCGTCTATTATATAATCTGTTTTTGTGTTTTCTTCTATGTTCATTTTTATGTTTTTAAGAGCAGTCCCCTTAAGTAACCTTATGTTCTCTATGTCCAAGTTAGGAATGTTTTTTGAATTTATGTAGGGGTTTGTCTTGTTGCCGACCTTGATCATTTCATCTATAAGGTTAATTATCTCCAGGTTTTTACCATGCCGTTTAGCTATTTTCGTTGCCTTAGTTTCCAGGCTTATTCGATCAGAACCTGCTATTGCGCAGCTGAATATTATCATTTATTTATATAGATTTTTAAACTAATAAGCTTTATTTTCTGCCTTTTAATTTTCTTGGCGTTGTAAGGTTGAAAGGATCAAATATTTTTTCTAGCTTTTCTTTTTGAAGTATATTTTCATCTTCAGCAACCTGTTTTATTGTTTTTTCTTCTTTTACAGCTTTTTTGACAATTTCAGCGCTTTTTTCATAGCCTATATAAGGGTTCAATGCCAAGCCAACTCCAGGGGTTTTATTTACCATCTCTTCTATTCTTTCTCTGTTGACTTTTATGTCATTGACTGTCTTCTCTGCGAATATCTTACAGGCATTTTTAAGTATAATCAAATCATGCAGCAGACAGTAATTTATTATCGGCTCCATAACATTTAATTCAAACTGTCCGGCTTGTGTTGCCAATTCTATGGTCTTGTTGTCTCCCATGACTCTAAAGCAGACCATGTCAACCATCTCTGCTATGCTTGGGTTAACTTTGCCAGGCATTATTGAAGACCCTGGTTGAACAGCCGGCAAAACGATCTCCGCTAACCCAGTTATGGGCCCAGAATTCATTAATCTCAGATCATTGGCAATCTTTGTCAAGTCTGTGCAAAGGACTGTTATTGCGCTTGATAATGCAAAAAGGTCAGAGGGAGATTCGGTAACCGCCGGAAGGTCTTTTGACTGGTTTAATTTAAGGCCTGTCCACTTTCTTAGGTAAATTATAGCTTTTTTCACATATCTTGGGTCAGCATTTATTCCCGTGCCTACAGCCGTTGCTCCTAAGTTTATATTCTCCAGCTCTTTGTTTGCTTCATTTATCCTAGAAATAGATTCCTTTATCAAATCGGCCCAGGCCTTGAATTCCTGTCCCAGTCTGATAGGTGCAGCATCCATTAAATGGGTTCTTCCGCTTTTTATTATCTTATCAAATTCTTTGGCCTTTTTTGAAAAGGATATTTCAAGTTCATTTAATGCTTTTATTAATTCGTTCGAAAGTTTGAGAGCAGCTATCTTTGTAGCAGTAGGTATGACATCATTCGAGGATTGGCCCATGTTTACATCATCATTTGGATGTAATACAGAGTAATCACCTCTTTTTTTGCCTAGTTTTTCAATTGCTATGTTAGCTATAACCTCATTTACATTCATGTTATTTGAAGTTCCTTCTCCCGCTTGATAGATATCTACTAGAAATTGATTGTCAAACTTTCCTTCAAGTATTGCATTGCATGCATGTACTATAGCATTTGCCTTCTTTTTTTCCAAAAGGCCTATTTCTGAATTTGCCATCGCAGCCGCCTTTTTTATTAAAACTATAGAATAAGTGTATTCTTTTATTGGTGTTATGCCTGAGACAGGAAAATTATCCAATGCACGCTGCGTTTGAACTCCCCAATATGCTTCGCTAGGTACTTTAACTGCCCCTAAATAATCTTTTTCTACCCTAAATTTATCCATTTTATTCTATGGTTTTCTAGATATTAATTTCTTTTAGACAGAAGCTGCATTTGTTTTTACCTTTTTTCCTCTTAATGTTATAAAGGCTCCGACAGTCGTAACTATATTCGTCAGAATTATAACATATGTTACTAATACAAGGAAGGTATTTGCTTGGGGGATACCATACTCCAAAGCTAATATTGCCAAAGTAGCGGGCGTTAAACCCTGCGCCAGAGAAATAAATATGGGCAGTTTATCCTTAACCATATCAGATTTGTATGTTGATATCGAAACGGCAATGAATCTTGAGAACAATAAAATACCAAGTATTGCAAGTCCTGCGCCTAAACCGAAATACAAGCTTGAAAATGAGAGGCTTAATATCAAACCCAAAAATACAAAGAAGAAGGTTTTTAATATGAAAGTAATTTCTCCTTGGAAGTTGAATATGTCCTTTTCCAGCTTGTCCATTTTTATTTTTCTTCTGAATAGTTCGCTTATAAACCGGTGGTTTCCGAAAACTATACCGAAGATTATGACGGCTAGGTAACCGCTTCCGCCAGCTTTATCCGTAAGCCCATAAGTAAGGAGAAGCAAACCCAATGTTAAAACATAGGTATAATGCTGGTTTTTCAAATAATTTAGCAGGTAAATCCATATAACAGAAAGTATCATTCCGATAAATATCCCTATTGAAAAGGAAGACACCAACGAGTCAACTGTAGAGTAAATATTTGCGTTTCCACTTTGGTACAACCCAACAAATGTAAGGAAGAGAACAACTAAAACAATTGAGTTCAATGCTGCTTCAAATGTTAGGAACATTACTGTTTTGTCTTTTATGTTAAGCTGTCTTGACAGAGGTATTATAACTACAGTTGTAGTCTCACCTCCGACTATAGCTGCGAATATCAAGGATATAACTAAATTGAAGTGCAATACAAAATATGATAGCATTGTCACTGCTGCAATGCTTATGCTTACGTATAATGCAACTTGAACAAATGGTCTCCAGCCGTCTTTTAAAAGTGTTTTGGCTTTTAGGTCTAAACCTCCGTGGAATATAACCATTATAAGTGTTACTTCCGCCAGTACACCAAGTAATGGGAGTAAAGCGGCCTTTTGGATAACACCAAGTACTGGGCCAAGTATAAATCCTGCAAAAACTAAGAAAAGAAAGGAGGGAATATGGGTTTTTCTAAAAAATTGCTCTCCTATGTAACCTAAGAATATTATAAGTGCAGACACAAGCAGAATAAAGGTTACAGACTCTGTCATTTCTTTTCTACCTCATTGTGTTTTTGTTTGTTTATTATTGAAATCATGAGACTGTTAAGGAATATTGTAACAAATATAACTGCAAATATTATGTCTATAAATGAACCTGTTCCAGGTATAGCGTAGCTTAAAGGAAGGGCTGCAACTACGGCCGCACCTGCTCCTCTTGAAACCATAGATCCAATAATTGCTTTGTCTTTTTCTTCATAAGCTGATTTGTAAAGTGCCATTTTTGTTGATACATATTTTACTATGAAAAGGGTCAGTGCTATTACAATTCCGAAAATAAAAGCTAGGTAGTCATTCAATAAAACAAGTGCACCAAAGTAAACAAAGAAAAATGAAGTGGTTAAAAATGTAACCAGCTCGTTAAATGACTTGGATTCTTTGTTTATATTGAAGGAAATACTGTGCCTGTATTTTAGAGACTTGAATATGTTTTCCCCGTTTGCTATTATTATACCAAAAGCCAGCACCGCTATCGGCCCGCTGCCGCTTATTGCTCCTATAAAAACATACAGTAAAAAAGCTATTGCAAGTGAAGCTACATATGAGTAATCGTATCTTTTTCTCTGAAGATAGCCCATTATAGGAACCCATGCCATACCTATAAGTGCTCCCAGTACGGCGCCGATAGAAAATTCTGATATAACCTTGCCAGAAACAAAGTTTATGCTGGTGTTATTTAATATTATTGCACCTACTAACACTAAAACAAATATTATCGTCAATGGTTCCTCGACAGTCGCTTCTAATTCCACCAGGTTCCTTGCTTTTTCAGTTCCGCTTCTCCTGCTAAAGCTTGATACTACTGACAAACTTAAACCTGCAACTGTAAGGCTTAATAGTCCTGCGATTATAGGGTTGTTAAGCAGGAAATATGTTATCAGAAAAACAGCAAAAAATGACAGTATAAAGTTTATTAGGGATAGTCCTAAACCTCTTGAAATAGTGTGTATTACCTTCCTTAAGTTTATGCTTAATCCAGCATTAAACAGAACCAATAATATTATGATGTTTATTATAAACGGAAGGTAAGAAAGCAGAGTGTTTCTTTTAAGTAAGCCCAGTAAAGGGCCAAGCAAAAGACCGAAGAACATGAGCCACAATATATATGGTATTGTTGTCTTTTTGCCAAGTACACGGCCTATAAAACCTATAAGCAAGACCCCTGCCGTTCCTAGCATCAGAAAATTCAATACTGATGAAGTTAACATAATTACTTTTTAATTTTAACCATTAAATATCTTTCAAACCTCAGAATTTAGCTCTAAATTTAAGATTATTCTGTATTTCACAATAATTAAATTGTTTGGTATCTGGATATTCAATGAAAATTATAATTCAAGTATAGCTTCTAATAGTGGGGAGGGGTTTAATGGAAACGATTCAAATGGTTTGTTTGCATTTTCTCCAGGTAGCCTTTCTTATCAACAATTTGGAGTAGGGCCAGTAACAAATGGAAAAGGTGGTCCTGGATTACATCGCTGTAAGTCTTCAGATACTTTTGTAAATGTACCAACAGATTTTTTCAATGGCCAATGGCATTTTGTTGCTGTTTCTGTAAATAAACCAAATTACATATTTGAATTAGACGGAAATCAATATACTGCTAGTAATTCAAATGGTTTCTCAAGCGGTAATTTAA
>JAKACB010000035.1 GCA_021796445.1 Nanobdellota archaeon | reverse complement strand
TGGGTTTGTATTAATCCCTTAAATAAAACAATGACAAAATTGCCGTCTTTTGGTGCTGGATTACCTATTTCACAGGTTACGACGTTGTTATCCCACATTTCTATGACCGCTTTGTTTTTCTTGTCCAAATTCATTGAATTTGACTTGTTAACGACCTTAATTATCCTGCCTATGTGGTAGAAGTAAAGACTTTCCTGATTTTTAATTTCTTTTTCCATTACCAAATAAAACTTTAATTATATTAAAGCACATTGATATACGCAAATACTTGGAAATAAAATTAGAAATCTGTGTGATAAAAAGATAAATACCACAAAAAGACAGTATTAATATGAATTTTAACAACGGTTCCCAGCAAATTACTAAAAAAGCCGGTAAAGACATAGCTGCAGATCCAGGAAAAGAGTTTGTTTTTAAGTTAAAAGACGGCAAAGAAGTGGGGAGAGCCGAAACATTAAACGGTTTCGAAAGTTTATTAAGGACTTTGCCGATAGACTCATTGGAATTCCATAACAATGGAAAACACTTTTCAGTATGGTTGCGCTATCTTAAACAAGACGGGATAGCCGCTGCTTTCGATAAAATAAACTCAAAGGGGGAACGATTAAGGCAGGACCTAATTGAGGCAATAAAACTTAATAGATAATGCTTTATAATGCGCAATCCAATCTGTCATTGCCATGGGGATAATCTAACAAATAAACCTGTTTGCCGCCAACTTTGCAATTATAAAGATAGAAAGGAAGTTTTTTAGACCAGCCATCGTACTGACGCTCATCTACTTTAACAAAACCATTTAATTTTAGTTTTATGGAATTATAAAGTTCTAGATTTATCTGTTCAAACTGCTCTGTTTTTCTATTATATGCAATCACATTACCACCACTTGAAGAGGTCTTACCCACAATAGAATCCAATTTGGAATCCGCACGAAACACCTTTCTAACCATAATATAATTATTATGAAATTAAGTAATATTTAAACCTTTCGCTTATAATTTTTACAAAATAGTAGTTAATTAAGTTCTTCTTTTATTATTGTTTCTGCTTTGTTTACTATAGAAGGGGAGAATGCAATATTTAATTCTCTAGTTCTACCATACCTACCATGGCTTTTAATTCTAGACATGACTAATGAATTGTAATCCATGTCTGCTATTAAATCAGATACTCTCCTGAACGTTAATCTCTTTAAGCCGAATTTATCAGAAAGTTTAAGATATGCATCGTAAACCTCTCCACTATACACCTTTCCCATTCTCTTATTTCTAGCGATGGAGATTATTGAAAGAAGCACACATTTACTTTGTTTAGTCATAGACTTTATCATACCTTCCGTAATATTCTGTTCAAGAACATCTGCCGCGTGGTCTAGGTCTTCTTCGGTTATCGTAGTTTTGCCGAATTGCTGCGCAGATTCCCCCGCCACCTTCAATAGATCCAGAGCCTTTCGTATATCGCCATGTTCCTGTGCGATTATAGCGGAACATTTCCGTAATATTCCCTCGCTTATTGCATTATCATAAAAAGCGTCTTTAGAGCGCATTGAAAGAATATCATATATTTCTTCAGCATTATAAGGTTTAAAAATTATTTCTACCGGGTTTAGGGAACTTCTTACCCTCTGATCTAAAGAGGCTTTTAAATCAATATTGTTCGAAATGCCTATTATTGAGATTTTTGCGTGCTTTAGAGATTCATTTAATCGCAAAAGACTATAAAGAACACCATCACCAGCGTGCTGAATTAATTTCTCTATTTCATCCAATACCAAAATTAGATATTTATTTTCAGCATCAATAATTTTAACAAGCCTTTTGTACAAGCTATTAACGGATAGCCCACTTTCGGGAACATTAATATTAAAAACCGCGCATAGATTCGATATTAACCTATATTCTGTGTTGTTATTTTCAAGCCTACAATTCATATATATCGGGATAACATTCACTTTTTTTTCTTCTGCAGCGCTTGCGAGCTTTTTGCCAACATATTTTGTAATCAAAGATTTACCTGTACCTGAAAATCCATAAATAAGTAAATTAGAGATTCTTTCAAAAAGTAAACTTGGTGCCATTATCCTCGATAAAATTTCAATCTCACTGTTTCTATGGGTTATTTCATCCGGTACAAACGAAGAAGACAATACCTCTTTATTTTTAAATATCCTTTTGCTTGTTAAAAATTCATCAAAAATTGATTTTGGATCTATATTTTTTTGCTTGCTGTCTGAAGTTTGAATTTGACCTTTATTATCTGTATAAAAGGGTTCCATATTAGTTAAGTAAATTAATCTTTTTGTATTTAAATACTATTTGTAAGTTTAGTTATATAACTTTAATTATATAACTTTACTTAAATGAGAAGATAGAGACACCTATATTTCTTATGGAAATATTATTAAATTAAAAATATATTGATAATTTTAATAATTATATACTATATTCTATATAGAACTATAATATAAATATAATAATATACTTCCAGTGGAAATTAAGGTGTGTTCCTAATGAAATAAATTTATGTTAAATCGTTTAATAAAAGGTTAATTTCCTTTTTTAATTCTCCAATGGAAATACAGGGGTCTCTCTGTTTTTGACTATATACAAATATATATTATATCTTTACTACTAACTAATATAGAAAGATTTAAATAGTAGCGTTTTCTAAAGATTGGAATAAAAATATGATAAGCAAAAATATTAGAACTGTGATCTTTGTAATTTTGTGTTTATCAGTAATACTTATAACTTTATCTTCTTTTAACAAAGTAAATGCTTTGTCTTGTTTAAACGTTAATATTACTTTAAATAATTCCTCTTCCTCTTTGTGCACTTATCAATGGATTAAGGTAATTCAACCAACCAACTTAAGGAACGCAACAATAACGGCAAAAGGTATTATTATAGATAATACCTTCAATTTGAGTAAAAATTCTCTTTTAAACGTAACTAAGATCGTGAACAACAAGATATTCTATTTAGGATCAAATATCTCAAACGGATATCTTTTTGTTAATTACGGAACAGTAATTTTATCTCACCCCATATTTCTTAACTTTACAGTATTTTCAAATTATGGAAAGATACAGAACCGGCATTATCTCTACAACGGTGGGCAGCCTGATAAGTATGTTTACTGTGAAGGCGGCAGTTTTCCATATTCATATGGTGGAAGCGGAGGGGCCGGCATTTCTAATAGCGGTTGCGACGGGGGCAGTACTCTTGCTGGTGGCGGAGAAGCAGAAATGTTTGATAATGTCTCTAGCGAGTTGTCCGTAGTTTATTACAATACTAGCGGCGCACATGTCTCGGATATTCTTAGTAATTACACCTTTAATTTAAGTGCTTTAGACAGCGCCGGCGGAGGGTCGTTTAACAATGACACTGCGCCAGCAATTTATGGGGGGAGTGGTGTTTTTCCCTTGGTAATCATTTCGGACAACTTTTCCAATTACGGGCAGATTTTAAATAATGGGCAGTCCATTAATTATTCAAACCTATCAGATAACAAAGAACTGTTAAAAGAAGGGGTTGTGGGGGCTGGTGGAGGAGGTACGGTTTTGATAATTTCTGGCCACACATTCAGAAAAGGTAACATAACTGTCGAAGGCGGAAAAGTATACTTAAGTAACTCGCTTAATGCCTCTCTTAACATGACTGGTCCTTTCATTTATAACTTATCCAACATCGGAAACGGCGGTGCCGGCAACGTTTTCTTCTTTAAGGCAGGCGCAGCTCTTTTAACAAAGTCTTTGCCTAATTATAATTTTACATATGTTAATACTCAACCTTATTCCGGCGAAACAGGTTCTGCGAACCAAAGTAGCCGTTTCATTCAGGTTTATCTTGCAAACGACTATGATTGCAATTTAAACAGCCTGTACGTTAATTTAAGCGGCTATTACAATAAAACTGGATTTTCATATCAATACTCCTTACTATCCTCAGATTTTAAAATTAATTCCTCAGACAACAATCTCTCATTAAAACTTTATGGAAGCAACCCTCTACTTGGATATTACAACAGGACAGAAAATATTACATTAAGTAATACCACAAATATTACTAGAATTGTATTGGCTCCGGAAACACTTCTCCCTTTAAGTATTAATTTCGCAAACGATTCTGGGTTTGAGTTTTACTTATTTAATCAAAATAAAAGCATTTTCAGCACAGATAACACAGATAAAAATTATACTTTAAGTATCCCGGCTGGAAAATACAAATTAATTGTTTACAATAACAACAGTATTTACAATTATAGCATTTATAACTCGCCTAACTGTATGGGCTACGAAAATATCACAGTTTATCCTGGAAAAGATTATTATGTGTATAACGGCCTAAACCTCTCCGTTAGTCCATTGTTAACGAAGAAAATTGAGACGGTAATAGAAAAAGAAAATGCCAGCGTTATTACCAGCCCCCAGATCAACTGTGCAGATATGGGCCTACTGCTTTCATTGGATAAACAGATTATAGGCAGTCTAAAAGTTTTGAATGAAAGTATATTAAATGGAAGTTCAAAACAACTGAATTACTCTCTTTTTACCCAAACTATCAACAGCACAAATCATCTAATCTCATCGATTCGGATACCTGCGCCCTTTGAATTCAAAATGCCTATTTTATCGTTTAATGAAAGCGGATTCAATGTTGTTTCCTCCTCTAACGACGGCAATATCATTAAATATTCGCTGGAGACAAATGCCGGCAACGGCACAATAAATATAGGATATGGAAACAGAACTTTAATATTATCAATAAACAAAGTAAAATCCATAAGTCCATTTGCAGCTTTCGAAACCGGATTAATAAAAGTTGTCACATACCTTCCCTCACTATTTGCCGCTTTCTTAGGAGGACTGTAAGTGGAAGAAGAATTAAGACAATTATATGAGGCAATTCTCAAAATGAACGAGAAGGTATCCGAGATAAACAGCAAGAATGAGCACCTTGAAACATTAATAAATGCTATGTCGCAATATATATTAGAAAAAAATAATGATGATATCACTGAACAGGAAACGGTTGTTTTAGACCCATTCAATTTAGGAGGCTACAAAAATGTTTCATCAGCCAATGGAAGTGTTTCAAAAATCAGATCAAAAGGGCTTTGTGTAAATGGCAGGCATTCCATTGATGAATACTCCCAAGTCCTTATATGCTCAAGATGTAATGGTATCATCTGCGATAAACATGATACAGATTTTTCGCCGCCGTTGTGTGTAAATTGTATAAAGGATCAGATAAGAGATCTAGATACATTAGATATCTACATTCTTAATGCGGTTAACTTAGGCATGCCTATAACTGACCTCAGGAAAAATATAAAAGGTTCGTACAAAGAATTTATACATTCCCAGCAGAAACTCCTGAAAGAAGGATATCTCGAAAAAGATCTGCTATTCAGAAAAATTCTTACAATTAAAGGAAGTTCTGCCCTGGCATTGGGCAGCAAAGTATATGACTTATCATTTATGCAGGAAAATGGAAACTGAGGAGGAGCTGCTTACTAAGTTAAATGAGAAACTGGCAATTTTAAGAGGTTTAACGGATACGTCTTTTTTGGAAAAATTAGTCACAAGGTTAGGCAAAACAAAAGACAAAGAAGTTCAGGGATTTCTTCTTTCCAAGATACGCCTGGAATATCAAAGGTTAGAAGCAAATTTTCCAGCTATTGATCCTTCATTTCCGGTGATAAAAAGCAAGGAAGGGATACTGAATGTGGGAGAGATTCTATATAACGGTCAGGTTATAAGCAGGTTTTCTTTATCATTAGAGGATATAAACAGGAATATGTTAATAATAGGTTCGACCGGCCACGGTAAAACTTCTTTCATATATAAAATATTATCCGAAGCAGATAAGCAGGGGTTAAAATACCTCGTTTTTGATCTTAAAAAGGATTATGCTGCATTAGCTCTATCTGAAAATACCATCTATATAGATTTTAACGATTTAAGGGTAAATCCTCTAGAACCGCCAGAGGGCATGACTGATAAGGAGTGGGCAGTTCATTTTGCGGATATATTCTCGGATAGTTTTTCTCTTCTTATAGGGAGCAGAGATTATCTGCTTGAGCATACGGTAGGGCTTTTTTCAACGTGGAACAAGGATTACCCCCCATCACTACAAGACCTGCTTTCTTATATTATAATTAAAGGAAAAAGGAATGATTATTTTAAGGTATTGGAGGGACGGCTAAAAAGTCTCATCTCCTCTTCATCGTTATTTGATTGCAATTATGGCATTTCCTTCCATAACCTTAAAGACAAGAATATTATCTTAGGCATAGAAAATTTTGGAATTTCAGAGCAACATTTTTTGGTTTCATTCACATTATCACTGTTTTATTATGCTAATTTGGGCAGAAACGAGAATAAAAATTTTAAGAGATTAATAGTAATTGACGACGCGCATTCTATCCTTGATGTAAATCAGGAAAAGGATTATGCCAAGGGAATACCAGTTCTTCATTCTATAATCGCGAAAATCAGAGAATTGGGATTTGGCTTTATTTTTTCGGATCAGCAGGTATCTTCGATTATTTCAAGTGCAATCCAAAATACAAACACAAAATTTATCGGGAGGGTCAATTTATTATCTGATATTTATAAACTCTTTCCTCCTGATTATAAAATCACGGAAGAAATCGCAAAATTAAACAAAGGCGAGTTTATACTGCTTAATGAAGCGGTTATTCCTTCGTGTGTTTTTAGAGCCGACAATTACAATCCGGATAAAAATGTAAACCCGTCTTTATTGGAATTAAAAAGAAGTTTTGATAAGAAATTTCTGCAGTTCTTCAAGGCAGATGAAATGCCTTTTAATGCGCAGGAATTTATTAAAGAGGTGAGTT
>JAKACB010000034.1 GCA_021796445.1 Nanobdellota archaeon | reverse complement strand
TTATGAGTTGGTTTTTGCCTATGGGGCAAGGGTATTGTAAGGGGCATTCTAGGTGGTATAGCTATCAAAATGCTGAAGAAATTTTAAAGACAAGATATGCTAAAGGCGAGATATCAAAGAAGGAATTCGAGGAAAAAATCAAGGAATTAATGAAGTATTATTGATAATAAATAATTTGATAATATAACAATTTAAATAAGTTAATAAATTAATGTTGTTATAAGTTAAATATGTTGATAAAACTTAAAGATGGCCGGGAAATAAGCATAGGTAAGATCTGGTGGTAAAAAGGTCGGTTTAATGAAAAATGAAATGTGGGAGAAAAAAGGTATAAAGATACTAAAACCTTAAAATTAAGTATTTATATGCGGGCTTTTCATCAATAAATAAAGATAATAACTATGGTGCATAAAAGTAGATTGAATGAACTTCTGGAAGAAGAGAATAAAAAAATTAGGGAAGTAGTCTCAGAACTATACAAAAGTTCAATTATCTTGCTTGAGAAAGGCATTCAAAATGGTGAAGGCAAAGTACAAATTGTGGACCCAAATCCTGATAGTATTCTTGATCCAAAATATAGAAATGTTCATTCGCAGTATAGATATACACTTGAATTAGGTGATTATAGGTTTGAATTTAAGTATGGGCTTGAACAAGTAGGGAAGGAAGCATACCCCTATCTTCAATTATACCTTTCCGCAAGTAAATTGGCTTTTCTTCCGGGTTGGCAAGTTAATGACCAAAGGTATAAGGTTTTAGATGTCCAGAAATTAGGCCCTTCTGGAAATTTGAAGTTCACTATATACCTACCTGGAGATTCAATTAAGATGCAAGGCTGGGAAGATGCATTGATAAATAAAACAAAAAGGATTAAGGAGATGGATGCCATACATAAGTATAAGGCAAAAAAGTATTTTGGATGAAGCAATACCGTTTGCCGTTTATTTGCCTTTAATGATGGTATGCCCTAAAGCTATTTATATTAATTGTTTTCTAAAGTACTTGTAAGATTGCATAAAAACGGAGGCAAAAATATGGGAGGAATAAGTGGCGATGGTGGATATGCATCTCCTTATAAACAGGACATAGAGACCTACCAGAAGATAAAAAAATATGATAGAAGGGGGCAGTTATTCCATAATAATAGTTTATTACCAAAATATCAGCATCATGACGATATAACTTCAAGTGGCTCTTCTCTTGAAGAAACATTGAGAAATTTAGAAAAGAAGGCCCATCTGCCAAAGGGAGATCTTTACATTACTAACCTCGAAAATCCTGGGAAAACTTATAGTTTAATCACTGGCGAGATGAAAGAGTATTATTTAAGCTCCAAAAAAGCTGAAAATGAGTGGATAGAGGACATTAATAAATACCTAAAATCCAAAGGAAAGCTTACTTTAGGTTATATCGCAGGCAGCATATATGAGACTAACGACAAAGAACATTTAGATGATTTAAGGCAGAAAGTGGCTGATAGGCTATCAGAAAGCAATACTAGCATTATTGAAGCCTTAGTCATGGTTAAAATGGCCAACCCTCCCAAATTTATTGGTTCACTTTTTATAAGCGAGAATTGCCCGGGAATGTTCTTCTATGACAATGAAAAACGTAAAAGCCGATGTGTATATTGCGGAGAGGATGAGAAAGGGCTAAAATATTGATAAGATGGTGCAAATATGGGATTAAGTTCGATTATGGGCAATGGCGGTTCGCATGCAAGTGACAGTATAGAAGACATTCTTGGATACGAAGGATCAGAGGAATTGAAAAAAGAATTACGAAATTCAAAGAGGTATTCCAAACTTTCTAAGTACTTACTGGGAGCAGGGTTGGTATCTGGAGCCGTAGATATTGGCCTATCTGCTTATTATTCTCCTTTATTGGGCCTATCGGGAGCTTTTGTACCCCTCGGGTTTATTATGTCTGGAGCACTATTTGGTTATTATTCTTTGGTAAATGAAGAAAGTGCAAAGTATAAATTAGATTCTGTGAAAAAGCATAAAGACAATTATCGATGATAAAAATGAAACCAATAAGGTCCTAGAAATTAGGTTTTCCCATTACGGCAAAATAACCGGTGCAAATGTAGAGTTGTACCGACCTAGAAGGTGGGAAGAATTACTTGAAGAGAAATACAATAAAAAGTTGGCATTAAAGAATAATGCTAAATCATAAAAAATGCAATAAAATTGCTTATTTTTGTTGTTTTCTTCGGGTCTAATTAGTCTTTAAGTGTAATCTGGATACCCCAGAATGGTAGAAAATTGGCTTTGATTATTACTTTAGCAGGGCTTGGATGATTATTTGGAACTAAAAACCTCTAAAACGTAGTCTATGGTTATGGGGTATCTTTTTTTATTTTATTTGATATATCTGCTAGAAGAGCACTTGTTTTTTCCAGAAGTTCCGCTTTGGCTTCTACTTTATATTTCTGACTTAACAACTTTGGATCTTTATATTGAATATAAACTCCTTTATTTCCATCCTCGAATATTAATATCTTTAGAGGTAGTTCTATGCCTATAGATGGGTCTGTTTGCATCAGCAAAGTACCAACTTTTGGAGATCCAAAAAGAAACACTTTTTCGTTATTCATCTGCATCTCTACACTTTCTGCGTTCTTTTTATGATCTATGACATAGAATAAATCGATTTTTCTTTCTGAAAGCTCCCTCTCCAGTAATTCAATGGTTTTTTCAAAATTGTTTTCACTTTTTATTATGATTAAGTCTTCCATTCTTTGTTATATACTATTATGTTATTTAAATATTGCATTCTTCTTATTATTATATATGGTTTCAAGAAATCTACACAGGAAACACAAGAGATCTGGTGTATGGCTGTTTCTTGGAGGTCTTTTTGAATATTTTATCTTGATGTTTCCATTGGTAGCTTCGACTTTCATGCTGTCTGTGCGGAATGATACCATCACGTTCATAAACATAATCATAACTTTCATACTAGTTCCGATAAGCTGGTCCGCTGGCACATACCAATCGTACTATGAAAAAACATATTATAATGGTAAGAATCTGAATGAGATTCTAAGGAAGAGGACCACACCAAGAAGCGAAAAAAGGACTATATGGTTTGTGATCATGGCGACATTTACTGCCGCAGCAGTGCCGCTCGTGTTGAACTTCGTGATTTTGTTTCAGCAGAATCTCATTGCTGGATGGGGACTTGCGATAGTGGCATACGGGATAGCCGGGGTGCTAGCTATGATATTTTGGTACTTTTACACGACAGTAGCCCAAAAGCATTAAATTTTTGTCAGTTCAATTAGTCTTTAAGTGTAATCTGGATACTCTATAAGGGTAGAAAACAAGGCCTAAAAATCGTTAAAAAACATGCAAAAAACATATGAAAAGCATTAGAATTATACTTAAGTGGTGTTTGATGGGGATGTTTCGTCGCAGGATACCTTTGATGGGTAAATCGTAAATAAGCGAAATCAACCGGCCTTACTTTCTCCCAAAAGGATAATTAATCATTTTTTACGAGCAGACTGGATTACTTCCTTTACGTCCTCAAGCAGCTTATCAAATTTCAGATACCCTGAATCCGCATTGATGTGTCCACTGTCTTTCATTATTCTCAGCGTTGCGTTTGTTTTATTTGCAATGAATATGCTTTTATCCAGCGGAACATAAGGATCATTATCTGATGCGTAAACATAAAATGCACGGCAATTTTTGACTATTTTGCTCCAGTTAAAATCTTTGTTTACAAAGGTATTGTTAACCTTGTCAAATTCTGGTAGGTTTAAGTTGCCTATAAACGGTGCAACCAAAAAACTTGCCATAACCTCTGTTTTGGCCCTTTCAAGTATATTGAGTATGAACGCCGGGCCTAAACTATGGCCTATGAACAGTGTATTCTCATCTATTATACCCCAATATTTTTCGAATACCTTTAGCCAATTAGTTAAATTCTGTTGCTCATTTAGTGGGAAATCCGGTGCAAAAACCGTAATATCCATCTTTTCAAGCTCCGCTTTGAGCCATGGAAACCAATTGGATTGAGATGTCGCGCCAGTCCCGTGTATAATGAATGCCTTTAAATTTGCCATAATCGCCCACTACCTTATTATTACCCCTTTCTTTAAGTATTTTTTTACGGCTTCTGGATTCCAGATCCAAACAATAGCACCATACCTATCTATAACAATCTTATTGGACGCTTCAAGATAATCGATGATAATATTGAAAGTCTGATACATTACCTTTTTCTTCAATGAAAGCCAAAGCTGTCTTTTTGAGGGGTATTCCTTGGCATTCTTTATTGCTTCCTCGGCCATCAATACAGTATCAATTTTTACCGTTTCTGTCATATACTTAATAACCTTTTGAGCTTCTCTTCAAGTGATGGTAAATCCTTATGGATAATATTCCAGATTTCCTTCACATTTATTCTGAAATATTGGTGCACTACCACATCTCTAACTGCAGCCAACTCTTTCCATTCTATGAATCCATTTTTAGCCTTAAAAGAGTTGCTTACATTCTTTGCGGCTTCTCCTATCACTGTCAATTCTCTAATAACCGCATCTTGTTTTTCGGTATTATTGATAAATTCTTCTTCCTTTATTCCATTAGTATACTGCTTTATCAATTGTATCGATTTAATCATATACTCAATCAATGTTTTATCATCTTTTGGTTCTTTATCCATAAATTAGCTTGTTTTCCTTGATTATACGGTCCTTTATGGGTTCATATATAGAGTCATATGTTACTAAATCTACCTTGCGTCCTAATCTCTCCTCTAATGCAACCTTTAGACGCGCCAAATCAAGTAAGGAAAAATCCTCATCCGGTGGCTCTATCAAGAAATCTACATCACTTTTATCATCGAAATCTCCCCTGGCAAATGACCCGAATACTGCGGCTTTCTTTATCCCATGCTCCTTTAATAGAGGAATAGCTAGTCTTTTAACCTCTTCTAAGCTGTTTACCTTTGATTTTTGCCCTTTTTCCCTACTTTCATTGCCTTCTTTTGCCTTTATTAGCTCTAAAATGACCTCATTAAACGGCTGTCTTTTGTGTATTTTCAGCTTTTCTAACCTTTCCTTTGTGCTTTCGTCTACTTGTATTGTAGTTACCATAGTATACTATAGAAGTCTATAGTATTTAAACTTATTTACTTGTCTCATTTTACTATGCAAGAAGTGCCTATTTCAAGTAGGCATCTTTGTTCTGCTGTTTATACGCGTGCCTAGTCTTTAGATAGTTCATTCCTAAGTATATGCTACCTAATATACCAATTGCTCCTACGGCTGCATATCCTGCCGTTGATATGGGTGCTTTGTAGAGTACATCATTAATAACCGGAAGAAATGACTGTGATCCAATGTAAACACCGCCTGCTAACAAAGCTACAGATGCTGCTGCTTTTTTGAGATTTGGTTTAGTATCGCTAGAGTTTTTAGTGTCTCTTATGTATGATCTTGCTGCCAAGCCCCCGATAGTAAGCGCCGTTGCCGCTGCAAGTATCCCCAAAGTATTGTTTGGCCCGCCAGATATACCCGTTTCTACAAAGAAATGAGATATGTCATGGTAAATAGGGTTATTTGCAAGGTCTCTAAAAAGGTAATACCCTTCGGGAGTATAAGATACAGATTGAGGGGTTTTTACTGCTCCGACATCATTTAACCTGTCTAAAGTGTTCACTTCCACTAAACCGGTTCCAGCGCCTAAACCTAATACTCCTGATAGACCTTTTGTCCTGCTAAAATGGGATTTTTTTGGTTTATCTTCTAAACTGTCATCTAATTTTTTTGTTTCCATTATATTTCTTTTATAAAATTTATTATATGAAAGTAATGACTATATATATTATAAATACTTTTACTTCATATCTTTTTTCAGTTTTGCAATTTTTTTCTTCTAACTTACTTTTAAGTATCTATTTAAAGTATCCGCTTATGTCCCTGCCAAAGTAGACTGTTTTGCCGTTTTTCTTTATTTCTACTTCATTTTCAAATGTTAAGCTACCTTTCTTATTATATTTTTTTCTTGTCATTTCAAACTCAAATTGTTTATTTTTAAGGGTAAACCGGCTTTTAGAAGGGTTTTTCAAGAAATAGTCATAGCTTTGGATGTTTGCCTTTCCGATGAAATTAAGCAGGGTTAAATCCGCATTTTCATCAAATGAATAGAGGTAAACTATAGAAAGTATTGGGGTCTTATCATAGTATATTATGCTCTGCCCTGAAGCATGCTCATTTCTTGTTATGAAGTTGTCATGGTAGCTCCATTTTCTCCACCTGTAAAACCTCACCTTTGATCCGTCTTTCTTGCTTATCAGCTTCTTCATGTTGCTTGATTTTGCCATTGCTTCGGTAACTTTCCTTCCAAACTTTTCCAGTTCATTCCAGTCTATTTCTTTTTCGGCCATAAAGCAATATAGAATCAAAGGATTATTTAAGTTTGGTGGTATACCACTAAATTATTGTATTTTAGAATAGGTTTTAACTAATCTTTGCTGCTTAACTTAATGTAAATTCTACGGTATATGAGGAATACGGAAACTATCAAGAATGCTATCACAATGAAATATGAATAGAAAAACGGAGAACTTATCTTTGCATTAGAGCCTATTGAAAGCGTTAAAAGAACGCTTAATAATCCTAGGAATGTCAATACTAAGGAATGGACCGTAAAGATCATGTTGAATGCTATGCTCTTTTTCTTTGTGTCTTTCCCTTCCCCTATTCGGTAAATATAGACGGCAGATTCATTAGATAAGGATACTTTTCAAACAGTGTATATCTGTACTTTATTACTAGAAGAAGGATTGCTGCTACAGCAGTGAATATCAACGGTATCAATAATAAAGCAAGCTTATCCTTTGCTATTTGATTTACAGTAAGGTAATGCGCTGCCAGGATCTATGAAATCAGGATAAGCAGCAAA
>JAKACB010000009.1 GCA_021796445.1 Nanobdellota archaeon | reverse complement strand
AGGTCGTTTTTCGGATATGGAAGAAAAAAATATTGCTAAATTGGCGATGGATCTCGTAAGAATACCATCTATTTCCGGAGAGGAAATGGAAGTGGGTAATTTTTTGAAAGATCTGCTAGCTAAGGATTTCACCATAAAAACGCAGAAGGTTGGGAATAGAATCAATGTTTTTGCTTTTACTGGCAGACCCAAATTGATGCTCACAACGCACATGGACACTGTTCCGGGAACGCCGAAAATTGCAGAAGACTCTAAATTTATCTACGGTAGAGGCTCGTGCGATGCCAAAGGCGCTATAGCCGCAATGGTTTCTGCAGCGTTGGCTGCTTTGGAAGGTGGACTAAATGATTTTTGCCTGCTTTTTGACGTAGACGAAGAAAACGAATTTGAAGGCATAAAAAAGGCAATTAAAATGGTAAATCCGGAATTTGTCGTGGTCGGTGAACCCTCCTCTCTTAAGCTAGTAAACGGACAAAAAGGCCTTTTGCAATTTGATTTAAGCCAAAAAGGAAGGGCAGCCCCAGCTTCCCTACCGCAAAGGGGTCTTTCAGCAATAAATAAACTATTGCTTGATTTAAACAAAATCGCCAAGATTAAACTGCCAAAAAATAAATTTCTCGGGGAAACTACAATGAATATCGGTAAAATAAATGGAGGGCGGGCGGCAAATATCATACCAGATTATGCGTATGCAAAAATTGACGTTAGAACTTCAAGTAGAAACAGCGAAATAAAGCAACTTTTCAGGAAAGCTGCTATTAACGGAAAACTGAAAACGGAGCTAGATTTTGAGCCGGCATTCAATGATTTATATGACCTTCCAAAGTTGCTTGGGCTTAAAACAATGGTAGCTTCCTATTTTACAGAGATGTATTTCTGGAGAAAAAAGGCAAATACGGTTGTTTTCGGGCCGGGAGATTACAGATATGCACACTCTGCATTTGAGAAGGTATCAAAGAAAGAATTGTTAAAAGCGGCTGAAATCTACCTTGAAATTATAAAGCTTGATTCAAAGGGCATGCTTCCTAGCAATGATCCATAATTTTTGGTCATTTATTTTAGAACCAATTAAGAATTAAATACTACACTGGTTTTAATCAATTATGGAAAATCTCGCTGTAAGAATAAGGAACTTGAGTAAGATTTATGAAAACGGCGGGAAGGTGACAAAAGCGCTAAAAAATATAAATCTGGACATAAAAGAAGGGGAAATATTGGGGGTACTTGGCCCAAATGGCGCAGGAAAAACTACTTTAATAAACATTTTGGCAACATTGCTTATCCCTGAAAAAGGCACTATCGATGCATTCGGCATAGATGTGTTGAAGGAATCAAACAAGCTTAGGGAAATTATAGGATATGCTGGACAAGACAGCGAAAAATCCGCATATTATAGACTTACGGCTTTCGAAACTTTGGTGTATTTTGCGTACACGTTTAGAAATGTAAAAAAAGAGGACATAGAAAAGGAAATAAGGTATATAAGCAAAAAGATAGGCTTCTCGCGAAAATTAAACAGCCAGTTCTCTACGTTATCCGGCGGTGAAAAACAAGCTACGGTTATAATGCGTGCATTGGTCCACAAACCAAGACTGTGCTTCCTTGATGAACCTTCAAAGTCACTTGATCCAGTAACAGCCAAAAAATTCAGAGCTTTTTTGAAAGCTTTTGTAAGAAAAGAGAATATCACAACGATAGTCACAACCCACAATATGTCCGAGGCGGAAGAGATATGTGATAGAATAGTGCTAATAGACAAAGGAAGAATAAAATTTATTGGTACTCCATTGGAATTCAAAAATATCATGGATTATACAGACAAAATAACGCTTGATATGCACTTAAGTAGGCCGATAATATCAAAACTTAAGAAGATACCTTCAGTAGTAAGAGTAAAACAGACAACTAGATCAACGGTTATATACACAAATAAAGTAAACCTGTCGCTTTTGGCAGTAACCTCTATACTGAAAAATGAAAACTTAGAACCAAAAATAATCGTAAGGAGCGCTACTGTAGAAGATGCATTCGTAAAGGTAATGGAAAATGGCAAATAATATTAAGGAAATGTTTAAAATATTCCGCATGACATTGTGGATGAACATTACCTTGCTTAAGAGATATCATTCAAATTTCATATTCTGGGTAGCTTACGCAATAGCAAACGCCGCTTTAATGCTTCTTTTTGTGCCGCTTTATTCAGCTTCTATTTC
This sequence comes from Nanobdellota archaeon, assembly GCA_021796445.1. The sequence continues at coordinate 30,917 of JAKACB010000009.1, read as the reverse complement.
TGCAATAGGCACTAAAAGCATCGTTTCTTTTATTCTTATAGGCGCTTCGATGCTGCCGCTTCTTGAAGAAACGGTTTCTAGCGTGGCCGGAGATGCTAACTTTCAGCTGTGGTCCGGGATTATAAACTACTCGTTTACTACTCCCATATCTAGATACATCTACTTCAGTTTAAACAACCTGTCTGAAGTAACAATCTCTCTTATGATCTATTCTCCAATTTACTTAACTGCAATAATTTTTGCCTTTAATTATTTAACCCCTTTAGGTATCCTGCTTTCAATAGTATGCTTCATCATAGGATTTTTTAGCATGCTCCAGTTAGGGCTTATGATAGGAGCCGGAATGCTGCTTTTTAAGAGAGTAGAAGCATTGGAGGGCATAGTTATCCTATTTATTACATTCCTAAGTGGAGCCTTTATACCATTACAGGTGCTGCCAAGTTCAATAAATTACGCAGCTTTATTTGTACCTTTGACCTCTAGTCTTTACCTTGTAAGGTATTATCTTATTGGATCCTCATTGATAGCCCCCGTATATTTAATGTGGATTATTACAATAAGCGAATTAATAGTATTTGCAGTAATGGCCAAGTTTATATTCAGAGCTGCTGAAAGGAAGGCGGAAAAAATAGGTTTTAACTACATATAATCTGAAAATATTTAAATTTGGCTAATTACAAGTAAAAGAATGGAAAATAAAGAACTTTTAGCAATTCTTAAGTACCTTGACAGAAACTGGAATGAACCAGAAGAAGTTGAAGATGAAATGATAAAAACGTTGAATGAACACAAAATTCCAAGGCTTGTCGAATTAGGAAGGACTCCTTTACCTACAGAATACGGGCCTATGACTTACATTGTCTTTGGAGATTATGCCACTGGAAAAGAACATGATATTGCAGTTTTTGGTAAATTCAATGGCAAAAAACTTAAATCTTATAGTTATCCCCTTGTGAGAGTTCATTCGTCCTGCAGAAGCAGTGAGCTTTTCCATGCGATAAACTGCGAATGCAGGCAGGAACTTGATTTAGCGTTGAAACAGATGTCAAAAGAGAAGAAAGGGGTATTGATCTACTTAAATCAGGAAGGTGCGGGAAACGGGATAAAAGCAAAGCTTGCTGCTTATAAAAACATCTTTAACCTTAAGAATGGCATCATTTCTGTAAAGAAGGACAAAAAAGGAAGGCAATTGAGCGTTTATGAGGGATACGCAAAGGCGGGTTACAAAAGCGAACACAGGGACTTTGGGGTAGCTGCAGCTATCCTTAAAACTTTAGGAATTAATTCTGTCAGACTCATGACAAATAATCCAAATAAAATAGAAGGATTGACTTCTAATGGAATAAGGGTAAAGCCGGTTGGAATACACATCAAACCAACAAATGAAATAATGAAAAGGAATTTAATTATGAAAGCAGAAAAACTAGGACATAATATAACGGCTGACGACCTTAAATGACCCTTGCCAGAAAAAAGGCAGCCTTAAATTTTCTTTGGTTTAATAGGTTACAATTAACTGCCCCATTAATTTAAATACCTGCAGTTATCTTATAATACCAAATGGAAGGCAAGATTAGAAGAACATTGGAAGCATTGACAGAGATAGCCTTGAATAGGAATCAGCTACTTATACTTAAAGAAATGGGGGAAAGCCCCTGGCAAATCAGCTTATAAGGTCCTTAAAGCAATAGAAGAAAAGCACAACGTAAGAAGTTCTACTTTAAAATTAAATGCAAGATCACTTAGAAGAATCGGCTTAATAGAGTTCGGCAAGGGCAAAAACGCAGAACTTACAATCAACGGGAAGGTAATACTTTCCGTTATAAAAGACATGGAGGTAGAACATGGAAAATAGAGGGGAAAAGTATAAAACAATGACGTTTGATAGGAACATTTACCGGTGGCAGGGAAACCTTCAGGCTTAAAAGTGAAAACCCGGCAAAACTAAGCAAAAAAACACTGGATGAAATTGTGGAGTTCACGGTAAAAACCTTTCAAAGTGGAATGACAGAAGCAGAAGTTATGGACCATATAAAGGATAATGACCTTTTCTTGGTATTGTACAAAGGCAAGAAAGCTATAGGCTTTGCAGGCTCGAAGTATCTTAATAATAAAAATAACCTAAAGAAACATGCTTACTTCTCAGCAGCCGTCGTTTCAAGCGATTTTCAAGGCAGGAGACTATACAATGAACTTGTAAAAGCAAGGGTAGATGAAGCATTTGCACTAGGTTTTGACACAATAAGTACGAGGACTCAAAATCCTCTTGTCGAATTTACCATAAGAGCGGAACTAAACATGAGAACAAACCTAAATTACATATCTGACTACTCAGTTGACAGAAAATTAATATCAGCGGTATTTGGACGCAGGCTTACTGAAAAGTTGCAAACATGCAGATACGAGTCAATAAATGAAGAGTATCGTAAACTCGATATTGACAAAGGTGACGGATACTACCTGACATTTAATTTGAAAAGGTATAAAAAAGATGACATGAAAGATAAGGCAGTTGCAGGCCGTATATGATAATAGATTTTCATACCCATTCCGGTGTGAGCTTTGATAAATCGACTTTTAATGAATTACAGAGAAAAATGCAGCAAATGGGGATAGAAAGGGCAGTCATATTCCCAAGCACGCAGGAATCCTACCAAAAATTGATGCAAAAGAACGTTGAAACACTGGATAATGCAGGTAAGTTCTTTATTCCTTTTTTGAGGTTTAACCCAAAAACCATTAAGAAGGAGGAATTTGAAGCGCTGCAGAAGGGATTTTATGGCTTCAAGCTGCACCCTCGGGGAGAAAACTTTGACCCGTTGGACAAAAGCCTGGAAAGGATATTCGAGACAATAGAAAAAACGGGAAAACCTGTAATAATTCATTCAAGAAAAGAAAACAATATTAACACGGATCCTGACAGGATAATAGAGCTAGCAAAGATGTATCCAAAAATAAACTTCGTATTTGCCCATTTTGCAAATGACTCCGACATTTTCTTTTCAAAGATAAATGAACTTGAAAATGCATACGTGGACACGTCTGTTGTATCTTCTCCCTTTATAATAGAGAGAAGAGTAAAAGAAATAACATCAAAGAAGATAGTGTTCGGCTCCGATTACCCTTTCTCTGATCAGGAGATAGAACTGCTTAAGGTAAAAAAAGCGGAAATATCTGAAATGAAAAAAGAGGATATTTTTTATGGAAATGCAAAAAAACTGCTAAACCTGCAAAAAGTTTAGCTTCTTGAAATTTAAACTAAATTATTAAACTTTGTATGATGATTAATCTTATTGTATATGGCTGAAAATGTTTCTCGCATAAGAAAGGCGGTTAACGGCATAAAAAGCAGACAACTGGATTTAAACACTCCAATAAAACTTCAAAGCATACAGCCCATAACCTCGGGAGAAACGCATTACAATTATCTTTTAACAATAAACGACAGAAAATTCCTGTTAAGGCTTACCTCCGTAAGAAAAGATGATAAAGGCGGAAACAGTTGGGGGGCCGCAAGGATAGACCTGGAATTTAATGGCATAAAAAGCTTGGAAAAATTAGGAATTGCCCCAAAAGTCTATTACAAAGACACTTCATGTAAAATCCTAAGCAAGCCATTTATTATATCCGAGTATGTTGCTGGTAGACCAATAACAATGATGACCGAAAAAGACTTAAAATCCCTGGCTTTAATTCTTGCAGAGCTGCATAAGATACACAATGTAAAAGGATTAAGAAGGGAACCAGTCAAAAACTACAACAGAAAGTACATTGAAAAAAGAGTTGACATCATAACAGATCCTGATTTTAAATACGTAAACAATCGATTCAAGGCCAATCTAAGGGAAGCATACAAAAGGATAAAGAACATAAAACTGAGAAGACAAAGGCTCTCAGTAATACATGGGGATGTTAGCAAAGACAACCTGCTGCGGACTAAAAACGGCTTGAAACTGATAGACTGGGAAAGCGTAAGGCTATCGGAGCCGCAGTTTGAGATTGCCACGGCCCTGGAGAGGCTGAATCTCACAGGAAGGAAAAGGAGGATCCTACTTTCCGAATACCTAAAGCATTCCGACAAGTCCAATCTGGAGGATCTGAGGGAATACGAAAAAATCAGGTGTTTTGACAGGCTTCTTTGGTCTATTTCGGAATTCGCAAAATTAAGGCAAGGAATAACAGAGAAGGAAAAAGCAAGGCACAAATCCCCGTCAAAATACACTGCAAATGCACACAGGGAACTCTTAAGGTGCGAGGCGTTAGGGTTATTTCCCAAGCAAACTGTGTTGATAATATGCCAAAAATAGGTATTTAATATTAGGTTAACGGACTTTTGTGCGGTTATCATAAAAATATGTATATTAGTAACTTCTTTATAATAGTAAACTATTTATATATGTAAACTTCTATAATAGTTATTAAAAGGAGGTTAACATGGAAAGCAAACTGGATTTGATTTTATTAGAAGAGCTAACTAGAAAGTACGGTGCTGTAGGCCCTTTTACTGGACATGTTACAGGAGCTGAGAAAAGAAGCGATTCCGAGGTTGATTCCTACCGTCTCGACATAGATAATGGGGACAGTAGACTGGAAATAAACATGCTTGAAGTTGGCAAAAATACGGCTGGCGAATCAAAGGTTATATACTTAAGTTTGAATACGAGGAGGAAACCGTATGATGATTATAAGAGAATTCTAGATTACAGACATGCAGTCGATCGGTTTAAAAAGCTGACATTATTCACCGGAGGCGGACACAGAAAGAGAGATTATCCCAAAGATGCCCCCAAATTTTATCCTGCCATCTCTTGCTGGTGGACATGCTACGGAAAGGAATCCGATTCGGCTTTCGTTGAACTGAAATACACTAACAGCGTAAAGATTGCTTTAGACTCCCTCAAAAAGTTTGCCTACGACAAGGAAGGCTTCGAAAAATTAATCCAATAAGAGGCATAAGCGAAACAACATGGAAAGCAAACTGGATTTGATTTTATTAGAAGAGCTAACTAGAAGGTATGGGAAGACGGAGAACGATTCTTTTCTTGGAGAAAAAAGGAATTTCAGCACTAATTCCTACTTTCTTGACATAAACGAAGGAAGAAGCGGAATTGAAGTGCGTATGCACGAATACCCTGCTGGCAACTCAAAGGTTATAAACTTGGAGTTATATGCAAAGAGCGGTCCATTTGGTGACTACAGGAGGATTTTAAATTACACACGTGGACTAAGCGATGAGAAAAACCTTACTTTATTTACCGGAAACAAGTACAAAGAGAATAGAAATTACAGCAAAGATGACTCAACCTTCATTGAAATGAAATACACCAAGAACGTAAAGACTGCCATAAATATCCTTAAAAATTTTGCCTATAACAAAGAAGCATTCGAAAAATTGGCTCAATAAAGAGGCACAAGGCCATATCCCCAACAATTTTGGCTTTGCGGATAGTTTTCTTTGATTTTATGTGTTATGCAGATATTACTCACCGTATGGAATTAAACTTTATATAATGTCTTTTCCAATAGTTTCAATGACAAAAGAAAATCTGGAAATGCTTATAAATGATTTTTTGACAATCGGGGGCGAAAAGCCAAGTTACAGTCTTTGTTACGCTACATACCATGAAATTAACGATTATTACTATAAAATATACCGGGAAATAAAAACCAAATTCACAACAAAAGACATAGAAGAATTTGTCAGAAATCCAGAGATATATGTAAAACTAAATGATAGTTCAAAACTAGGTTTGTTCATATCTGCCGTAATAAACAAAAACATAAAGAGAGGCGAAAGAGTTTTTATAGATTCACCTATCCCAATTAACCTACTTTTCTATAATTTAAAGGGTGTAGAAGCCCATGTAAATAAAGCTGGTGACAAATTAGGTTACTGCGCAGAGAGCAGCAAAATATATGCCAATGGAGTGGGAGATTATGCAGGCTCTGATATGGAAAACTCTGAGCTGCATGTAGATGAAGCTGGAATCTCTCTCGGAGAGTACGCAAGAAACAGCAAGATATACGCAAATAGGGCCAAAGAGGATGCAGGGCTTTACATGGAAAACTCTGAGCTACACATAACTATCGCAGATGATTACCTTGGATCTGGCGCGGAGAACAGCAAGATATATGCCGGCAACGCAGGAGCTTGGGCAGGTTATTACATGAAAAATTCGGAATTAAAGGTAGTAAATGCGCTGGATTACCTTGGCTATGGGGCAAGAAACAGCAAAATATGCGCTGAGAAGGTAAGAATCCAGTACAATAAGGACAGTTACAACCAAGTAACGGGCTTAAAGCTATACATCGGTGCATTGGAAGGAAAATTAAAGAACAGGCTAAACTTGTTGACAGACCTCACAGAAAAAGGAAATGAAGTTTATCTAGCAATGGAAACTTATAACAAACACAGGATACTATACCAAATGGCAGGAGCAAAGAAATGGGATATATAATAAAAATTAAAACAATCGGGATAAATACCAGCAATAAATACTAGTAGGTACAGTTATAATACATGAAGGAGATAGAAACCAAGATAATAGACATAAACGAAGGAGAAGTAAGAAAAAGGCTAGCAGAGATCGGTGCGAAGAAGATTGGAAACTTATTTTACAGAAGATACGTATTCTTTCTGGCTGATAAAAAGGGAATAGACGAGTTTGTGAGGATAAGGACGGACGGCAAAAAAACGACTATTACCTATAAGTATAGGGAAGGAAGCGGTCTAAGAAACACAGAAGAAATAGAAACTGATGTAGGAGATTTCAAAAAAGCAACTGAAATATTCAAAAAAGCCCTTAAGATAAAGCCAATATACCAGGAAAACAAAGTTGAAAAATGGCTTTACAAGGGGGTAGAAATAGATATAGCATACTGGCCCTTGATAAAACCTATCCTAGAAATAGAAGGTAAAACTGTAAAAGATGTTGTCAAAACTAAGGAAAAACTGAACATAAAGGGGATGGATATAGGGAACAAAAATCTTGATTTCACGTTTAGATACTATAATCAAGCCGGAAAAGACAACGGAAATTTGTACTTTAAAGATAAAAAGAACTCGTAAAAAGCGCAAAGGAGAGAAGAAAAGTTTATCATATATTGAGGCTTTAAATTTACATGAACAAAATCGTTTTTATTGCGGTATTGCTTGTTTTGGCAATTGCAGTTATTTCTATATTCTACATTAATAATCTAATTAAGCCAAGCGGCAATGCAGCACAGTTTTATTCGGTAACTAATTCAGCCGAGCTTCTTAATGCCACTGAACATTATGTCAACCTTACAAATCACTTTACGATAAACTACAGCGGAACAGCGGACATAATGTTTTCCAAGGATTCAATAAACGTAACATTGGCTGTGCCAATAAAGATGTCCTTTCAAAAATCCAGTGGATTGGGCCTTTTCAAGTTATATGCTAACCTGACAAAAGCTTATAACTTCTTTTCAGCTTTCACAGGCTCTCCAAAAGAACAGAATTACATCTCTGCGGTGTTTCTATACAACGGTAGCGGAATAATCGCATGTTCAAACATTACAGGAGAAACATATCGAAACTGCACATTCAACAGCTCAAAAGCGGTAATCAGCACAGTAAAAGATGATTTAGAGGATGTTGCGCTTAAATCGTATGCCAATCATCTTTTCGATACAAGTGTTCTTCTAAACCTTGGCAATTCTTCTTTTCCAGTAAAATTCAAGGGAACGGAAAGCTATAGCGGTGGCACATGCTCTATTTTTGACATGAATTTCAGCTCCTCAACCGCAGAAGGGAGCGGAAAAATATGTTTTTCTGACAGTGTTGGCATGCCTGTTTCACTTCAATTTGCTATTCAAGGATACATACAAAGCGGTTCAAACGCTGCAATAACTGGCAGTTACACAGTAATTTTTACAGCAAACTCAAATCCAATCTCTTATTCAAATGCTTCAATAGACGCAGATAACGCTGCAAAATACCTCCAGTAAATAATTTAAACCCTAAAAAAGAACAATCCATGGAAATAAGCGGCAATCCCGAATGCAAGAATTTGTTGAACAATTGTTTAAAGGTTTTCAGGCCTTTTAGGGGCACTTACATAAACATAGATTATGCACCATTACCAAAGGGAATAGCCGGTAGGGTAAACGCTGAAATAGAGACGGTAAGAAAAAGGAAAAACCCTGGTTTTTTCAGAAAAGAGGTTGTAAGGATAAACCGTAGGATAAAGAACAATGAGTTTTATATAAGGATAAACGAGAACCTGAAAAAGATAACTGATGAACAACTAAGAAGAGAGGTAGTTACGAGCATTATAGTGCATGAACTCCTGCATATAGAAAGGAAGGATTTATTGGAGCATAGCAAGAATTACAGGAAAAGGAAGCACAAAAAGATACATTCGTCTTTGGAAAAAGAAGCACTTGAAAGATTTAACATGCTAAGGGAGCAGGAAGGCTTAAAGCCATTAGAAAAGGAGAATTACATTGAAAAGGAGATAGTAAGAAGAGTAAACGATGCTGAATAGTAGTGTTAAGCGCTTATCTATCGTTGCAGTAACCTATTACTTTCCTTATTTTACTGTTAAAATTGTTTGTAGTGTAGCTTTGTATGTTGTAGCAATTTTTAAGCAGATCCTTCGCTTCCTTTTCCATTTCAGAGAAGTGCACATCGTTGTAAAGCCTGTCTATATAGGAATTTACAATGTACTTCATTCCTGCTTTATAGTCCTGCGGGTGATGCGCATTCCCGAATTTATGCGTCAATTCATGAAGCAATACCTCGGTAATCTTATCTTTTGTAGAATCGAAAAGCTGCCCATCGATAACGTTTTCAAAGTATTCTCTATCCAAAGCATTGCTTTTTCTGTTTGAATCGCTTTCAAGAAAACTAAAAAGATCTTTATTTTCTTTTTTTATCTCTTTGTAGCATGACTCCACTATACTGCCCAGAAATAGCTCTATCTTATCACAATTAGAATTATACCTGCCAAGTAAATTCTTATCTGAAGCATCCTGGCTAGAAAGCAGAAAATCTATTGTTGTTTTATTGCTTAATTTTTTGCCAGTATGTGAATATTTACTCTTGTTTTCAGTTCCTATTATTCTCCCAGGATTTCCCATAATTACTATATTTTAGTGATTATAATTGCTATAAATAGCTTTTTTTACCCAATTATAAGCTTAAAACCTAAGAACTTAAAATAATAAACAAAACCGCATATTGATAAGAGTTTCTTTAAAGGAAACAATGAGGTTTACTTAGGCAAAGAAAGCTACGATGAATTCATTAAAAATTATCCTGGATATAAAGAAAAGGTAAAGATATTGAAAAATTAACTTAGAAACTTATCATACAACGTTTGGAATAAAACCGGTAAATCCTTTAAGAATTATATCTTTTCAAGTATTCTTGATGCGCAACATGGATAGCATCGCTTAAAACCGACTTGAATTTGCTTATTATGCCGGGGTGGTAAGCTTTGGCTATTTTCCGGTAGTATTCATCATTTTTATCCATGTAATCCAAAAGGTTGGCCTTCTTTAAGTCTATTATGTCCTTGTCGCACCTTCCATTCATTAATCTATTTCTCCATGCATTGTACTTTAGCCTGCCAAGGTTTATGGGGTCAACGAAATAGACTTTTTCACCATTGTATTCCCTGGAAAAAGCTTTTTTCTTAATGCTTTCAAAGCTTTGATCTTTGTCAAGCAGTCCTTCGCTTGAATAAAACTCTATTCTTATCTTCTTTTCCCCCAAATTTAAGTAGGAAACATGTATATCTGCATCAAACAACGGCTTTGAACCTGCATCCTTAATATTGTTAAATCCCTTGCTGTACAGCAAATCCTTCTTTTCTTCCACATTTCCATTAACCACAACATCTATGTCTTTTGGCCTATGCAAAGGATAGTAATTCTGCAATGCTGCTCCGCCTATTAAGATTACATTGCCGCTGCCGAAAACCGAAGAGGCCATTAAATAGCTTTTGTTAATCTCCTCTTGACTTAGATACTCGCCCTCTTCATAATTTACCGGCTCTATCAAGTCATCATCTGCAAGCTTTGACAATATAAACTGCAGAGTCCTTTTTATCATAATTTAAGTAGAAGACAAGGATTATATAAATCTTTCTTTGCGTTTAACTTAGAAGTAAATAAAATTATTTAAATAGTTCTTATCTATAAATGGAATGCTAAACGGTTTAGAAGAGGTTTTGAATAAAACCAGTGAAATAGAAGCCTACTTGATAGGAGGTGTAGCTATCAATTCATATATAGAAGGCAGCAGATACAAAAGTATACGACCGCCTTCCCCCTCTAATGACATTGACTTTACAAGCCCTTACGTTAGCATAAGGGAGCTAGATAAGATAGCAGATAAATTCGATGGAAATATCTCTTTGCTAGTAAATGAATCAAAGATAAACTACACAATGTATGGTGTTATTGGCAGAATAGTCTATGATCCTGCCCCAGTATTTACATTGAATGAAAAGCTAAACAGCAGGGACATACAGATCTTTCCAAATTTTGTTGGTCCGATTAAAGTGGACAAAAATTACAAAAGCAATGGAGTGTTAAGGGTTGCAAATCTCGACACATTGGTTGCAACGCAGCTCAATCCGATGGCCTTTGATGCAAACAGGCTAAGAAAAATAGATATAGCAGTCGCTGCCGAATGTGAAAGGACTGATGAACCTATAGAGCTTGCCTCTAAAGCTTATTCATCGGGCGCAAAAAGAGTATGTAAAGCTATTGACGATGTAGAGAAAGTGGCCAAACAAACATACGGCATATTAAAGTACGCAAAAATGGATGAATTTTTACTTGTAAATTCACAGATAAATGATAAAAGCTACTCGCATGACGGTTACATTGAGTTTATGAAAAAGACGGCAAATGAAGTTAAAAACCTGAAAATCAAAGAAAACAAAGTCCTTAGAAAATACTCCTCTGAAAAAGTAGGAAAAGCAGTAGAGCATGGATTAGAGCTTTTCTACGAAGAGATAAAAGGAATGTGATTTTTTAAGCTATCTAAAGATGAAAACGCCTGCAAAGATACTTTCACAGTTTTATGGAGCTAAGAAAACGCCATTAAACGCTTTTTATTAACGCCTCTGTTAATTTTTGTTTACATTAATACTGCTTAGTAAAAGACTATCTAAAATTATTTTACAATAATCAAAATTACCTATTTTTTAGTAAAAAAAGTTTATATATTAGTTATATTCTCAAACTAAACCATGGTAAATAAATCACTTAAAAAATCCAAGGGGGGAACGCTAGAGAGGCTATTATCTAGCCTACCAAAGAAAAACGAAGAGATTGGTGAAATCGAAAATTACAGTATAATTGTATATGGGGAAAGCCATATTAGCGAAAAAGACCAACAAAGGGAAATAGAAATCATAAGGAAGTTTAAGCCTGATTATATTTTGGAGGAAGGGGGCAGCAGCATTATTTCGCTTAAAAATGAAGATTATTATGGCGTAACGATGAATTTAGAAAAGGATTTTTTAAATAAAATATCTGATAAAAACTTGCGTTCTAAGACTGAGAATGAACTTAATGAAATTTACAGTTCTATGAAGGCAAATCCGAGAAAAAATAAGTATATGGAGGACTTGACAACATTTAATGATGTAATGAAAAGATCGCTTGTGGGATTACCTGTCAACTATTTGGAAGAAGTAGAGAAAATTTTTCATGGGTATATTAATTCACAAAATAGGGTTGAGAATTTTAAACGCAACGATGTAATTTTCAATAATTTCCAGCGTGCTTTAACGAATTTGGTGGCATATAAGAAGGATGTACTAGATTCAAAACAACCGAATAAGCTGATTCTTCATTTAACTGCTTACAACGCAAACAACAATGTAAAAGTTATAGAGATGGATTTGCCGGCATTAGAAATTGAAGGGTATTATTATAGAAAAAAGCCATATCAGAGAGATAATGACTTAAATAAGAAAAGAGAAGAAAGGATGGCGCGCAATATTGCTTCTTATGCAAATACGGTCAAAAACAGCGGAGAAAGGATATTTGTAAAAGTTGGAGATTATCATCTTAGGAAAGATAGCGCCATATCAAGGTATTTAGATGGATCAGAGTTGCCATATAAAATCTTTAGATCCATAGGAGATGACGCGTTATTTATTGATAAGATTAGATATTCAATAAGACTTCATAGAAAGATCAGAGAAGATATGAAAAATCTGTATGGCTAAGTTTAATTATTTGATTAGGAGATTATTAACCTTAATTCTCAAACTTTTATCTAACTTTTGAAGATATCTTTGTAATTTGTTACCGTCTAATCTTTTTTTCATTTCTTCTAAAATATCTTTTGGAATTGCAACCTTAAAATAAACGAAGTCTATCAACGTCTTTTCCATATCTGAAACTGGAAGAAATGAATTGCCAATCCGCTTTGCCTCATAGCCGAAGAACATCTTTCTCTGTATATGTCTTATAACTACATTTCTTCCAAGTATAGCCCTTACCCCGCTCCTAACTTTTCTAGTTGTTATTATGACTGGATTTGTTTCCTGTTCCCATAAATCATGCAATGACAAAGCTTCCTGCAAGCCGTAATAAAAAGGCTCGAATAAAAATCCTATCGTATCCAGATTATCATTAAAAGAGTAGTAACCTCTTTTTAATCTCTTTATTTCACCGCGCTTTTCCAGGTTATGCAAAGCAAGCCTCGCGTATTCTCTGCCAGCGCCATGCTGATTTAGGAACATTTCCGCTTCCTTAATGCTGAAGTAGCTCCTATATTTGAAATGCTCTCTGAACTCTTTCAAGTACTTTGTTTTGCCCATACACTTAGCCCCTCTATTATACCTTTGAATGTAGGCACTTCTCCTTCGTACACGATTGCCTTTAAATCGGCTTCATCTGTTGGTTTTTCGATCTTCTGCAGTGATTCATTTACTATTTTCTTTATTTTCATTTCGCTTACTAACCTAGAAAGGAAATAAACGTCATATATGTCCCTTATTCTTTTTCTGCTATTGTAAGCGGCTAGTTTTTCCAATATCAGCTCTTCCGGCTTCAATGTTAATACATCTAATGTGTTTCCGTTTGCCTTTTGATAAACTGATAGTGTCCCCCTAACCTTTTTTCTAGTTATCTCTAATTTCATTGAAGTTGTGTCGTTTGAAATCTCAGAAAAAAGCGTATTTGCAGTTTGCCTAAATTTAATTAATTTCAAGCCCCTTCTCTTCAATACCCTTTCTAGCTTAATCTTGAAGTCTTCCGGATATTTAGCGTAAATGTCTATATCCTCTGAGAATCTTTTCCCACCGTAGCAGCGCCATATCGCTGTTCCTCCGTGTATAACAGCATCGTCTAAGATTTCGTATATTACTTCTATTACTTCGTCCTGTAATTCCGTCAGGTTCTTCTGTGATTCCCTTTTAAGCCTGTAAACTATTGGTAATTCCATAATTAACCTTAATTATATATATGTATAATTATCGTTGATTCTATTTAAATTTAATTAATCAAGACCTGCAAGCTTTTTTGTGTCAGATAGAAAGTATTTGTACGGAGATACATCTAAAGCAATATATAAGCTGTCAAAAAGTAATGTATGAGAGTCCAGACAATGCTTAAAGAGACAATAAAGGATAGAACTGGGAAGCCTTAAATCTTGTAGTAATCTCCACATATTATGGTTGATAAGAAACACAGAAATTATAGCCTTGAAAAATTGTTCTCATACCTTAGACTTTTCAATTTTAGCCTGCTCTTCTCCGTATTGTACATAATTTTCAACTGGGCATACATATCCCTTTACAAGATAGTGCCAAACGGCATTTTGATATTTATAACAAGCCCTTTTAGCGCGCTTGAAGACTTCTCAGTTTCTTATGGTCATTTCTACGTAGGCCTTTTGCTGAACTTCTTGCCGGTTTTCATAATGTTAGCAATAATGAGCTACATTTACACTAAAAGCAACAGATTAAACAGATTTCTAAAGCCCTCGGATGTCTTCTGCATTGGTATAGTCTCTTCCTACCTGACTTCGGCGATTTACTGGTTTGCCTTCAAGATCCCTTCACGTGGAACTTCGATAATTGCTATCACAGTGCTTGTCTACTTCTTGGTGTATGTGATCACATTCGACTTTAGAGGCTGGTTCATTAAGAAGTCCAAGAAAAAATACGGCAAAAAAGCAAAAGAAAGGTTGGCTTGCACCACTAGATTTCTATTTGTAATAGCCATCATTTTGGCACTATCCTCAGAGTACAGCTTCTTGCTATTAGTGCATATGATAGGTTTGATCATATCGTTCGCTCTGATCGCATACTTGATACTTTGGCGCGAACATTACAGATTTATATTAACAAACTCTGGAGGTTATTAATTTTACTTAAAAGGTAAAAATTTAATTATCACGTCTGTTAATTATAGATATGAAAAATTATGTCGATCAAAATGCCTTGCTGCCTTGAATCCAATCGTGAGTTAATTATAGATATGAAAAATGATGTCGATCAAAATCCTAAATTTAAGGCATCTGATATCACCGTTGTAGTATCAACGCATAGTTCAGATGTTTTTGAAAAATGTGTAAGATCGGTTTATAATCAACGTCCAAGGGAAATAATCTTAATTTTAGATGATCCAGATGAGAAAACAGAGAAAGCTGCCGAATCCTTAAAGGGAATATCAAGGATAGTTAAGACACGTAAATCTATGTTTATATCAAAAACAAGAAACTTGGGCATAAAATTATCCAAAACACCTTTAATTGCCTTTTTAGACGGAGATTGTATTCCCACTAGAAATTGGATTAAACAGATCTTGAGGGCATTTCAGTTTGGAGATATAGTTTATGGTAAGAGATTATCTTATTTAAAAAAGGGTAATTGGAGAGAGGTTAGGTATAGGGCCAGATCTGGAAAATACGCGGAGAAAAGGATACGTGTTTTCACAAAAGATAACATGCAAGATATGTATTTAATATCTGGGCAAAATCTGGCTTGCAAGAGAAGTTTAGTTGATAACTTTAAATTTGGAGGGGATCAGGATTGGCAGAAAGGAGGAGAAGATGTTGATTTTCAATTTTGGTCCATTGGGAGGGGCTATAAATGTGTATTTAACCCAAAGATGATAGTAATCCATCATCATCCTCAAAGTCTTTTCAAACATTTTAAAAAAGCTATAGATTATGGATTCGCCGATGGTTTCCTATTTCAAAGGCATCCTGAAGTCAAACAGAATAAATGGTTTAATAACTATACACCAAACTTATTACACTCCGTTTCATTATTAGATTTTAATTTATTTTTGGCAGACCTTTTCGATTATATGGGTACTAAAATCGGTCGCTTATTATTTAGATTTTATAAAATTAAAAGACATATGAAAGGCAAGGAGAAAATATGAGTATCTTAGTTAAAACTGTCTTTGGTGATACGACCTTCTCAGATAATGTAGATAAATACCAACTTTATAAACGAATACCTGGAATAATTGATTTAAGAGAATCAGACAGAGAAATAAAACTTACAGGCAAGTTCAAAAACCTCTTAGATTTAGCTAAAACCACAGGGGACGAGATTACGATTAAAAAAAGTTATCTAGAATATCTTGGACAAAAAAGGGGGCTTTATATACTCCATTCTGCTGCGGTTTATAAGGGTGAAAATGCGGTGTTGCTAATGGGCGATAGCTTCGCTGGAAAGACGCAAGCTGTAATTAGTTTAAAGGAGGATTATAAAATTATAGCGGATGATCATATCATTGTAAAAAAGGAAGCGGATGGGATATTCACCGCTGGAGCAAATCGGATCGGTAAAACAAGAGGGGTTGAGAAATTTATAGATTTTGGCCCGGATTCTCTTGTAAAGAAAAAGATAGTCTCCGCCGTATATTTGAAAGTGGTGGATGCTAAGGTTAAAGGGAATAAATTTTTTAAAATAGATAGTAAAGATCTAGCTTATATTGTGTGGGTTCAGATATCATCCGCTATAACATCAATAGGAAAATATCTAGGTGATATGGATAAACCAATCCCTCCTTTTGATAATGACCTTTTAGCGAAGAAAAGAATACAATTTTCTAAGAATTTTAGGAAAATACCATTTTACTTATATGAGGGAAGTATAAGTAGGTTAGAAGCTAAGATGAAAACTTTACTTTGATGAAACTAATTTAATGTAGGTCTTTTCAATTTCATCTACATTCCTTTTTATAGAAAAATTATTAATTATATTATTCCTAGCTACTTTACCAAAACTTCTGTATCTTTCTAATAGATAGCTTATTCCTTTACTTAATGCGGTTATATCACCAGCTAGAACTATCAATCCTCCTCCCATATTGATTGCTTCATTCATACTTCCACCAGTAGTAGTTACTACTGGAACACCGCAGGACATCGCTTCGAGCATAGTCGTTAGTATGCCCTCTCGTTTAAGTGATGGGAAAACCGCGATTTTTGATTCAGAGTACAGATAAGGTAATTTTTCCATGTTTACATAGTCCATAAATTTTGCGTCTACATCCAACTTTTTTGATAGATCAATCAGTTTCTGCTTTTCTGGACCTTCACCAATTATTATTAACTTCAACCTGCTATTCTTTTGGGATCTTATGAGCTTTCTCACACCCTTTACTTTTATTAATCTACCGACATATATTATATCATAGATCTTCTTTACTCTTCTTGGTTTAAAGAAATCTGTATCTATTCCATTCCTTATAACGATGTTTATCTTCCTACTAAACTCAGGATATAATCTTCTCCATGCCGCTTTAATCTTATCACTAACACTTATTATCAAGTCAACCTTTTTCAGTACTGAAACATAAAATTCAATTCTGCTATCTGGGATACCATGAAGATTTAAGACTATTGGATGCCTCTCTATGAATTTAAGATCTAAAGTATGCTGAGATACCAATATATCTGGATTAATATCTTTAATTATTTTCCTTGATTTCAATTGAAGATCAAAGCTTTCCTTTTTCCAGAAATTGAATAAATCCTTATCATTCAATGGTTTCTCAAAGAATTTTGTATTTGATGGCTCATATACCTTTATTTTAGATTCTTTAACTTTTTTGAAGTACTCCGTCTCCTTATCGGTTCCAGTGGTTATCAGGTGGATTTCATGCCCTCTCTTTTTCAATTCTATCATCTGTGAGATCGGAATCAATTCTCCTCCCCCAATATAATAGGAAATCCTCGGTTGTAAGAAGAGCATTTTCATATGATAATATTTATATCGTAATATTTACTTAAATTTAACCTATGGTTGAAAGGGCATCTAAAGGCATCTTGAAAAGGGGAGAATTCATTCTTTTAGATTTAAAGAAAAGGAAGAACGGAAACATTTGGGAATTTCCAGGTGGGCATCTAGAGGCCGGTGAAACACCGTTTGAAACCCTAGTAAGAGAATTAAAAGAAGAAGTATGTGTAAACGTTAAAGATGCCATATTAATAGGTAAAAGAAACAGTGCATTTTATTCGAATGTAACTGCTATAGAATATTTCTTTTTAGTTAAAGATTTCTCAGGGGAGCCAAAACCTCTTGATATTGAGGAGAAAGAGATAATTGACGTCAAGTGGGTAAGGATATATGAGATCATTGATATTCCAAACTTAGGTTGGAGTGTAATAGATGGTATTAGATTTCTTTCCAATGTCTTCCCCAAATACCGTAAAATATATGAAAATCTAAAGAAGATGTTTGAATCTAGGATGTCAAAGTCTTTTGATTATTTCTTTTATTCAAACTCGGTGTCAAAATGGTGGAAAGAAGGTAATCTGAAACCAAAGGAGGTATTCCTAGCGGAGGAGAAATTAATTGAAAAGATCGTTCCATCACTTAAACCGCCAATAATGGAAGTTGGACCTGGGTATGGTAGAATAACAAGGATATTAAATAAAAATTTTAAGAAAGTTTATCTTTTAGAGGCTAATCCAGACTTTATAGATCTTCTAGAGAAAAAATTTGGAGATAAGATAGAATTTGTGGATGGAACGATGGAATCTATAAATTCAAAGATAAAATTCAATTCTATATTAGCATTTGAAGTCGTTGTGCACACAAAATTATTGGGAGAATTCATTGGAGGCGTATCTAAGTCACTGAAAAAAGGCGGTAAATTTGTCTCCTCTTTAGATAATATGAACTCAGATTGGAGAAGGGTGCGTGACACATATAAGAAAGTATTTGGATTAAAGAATCCAGAATACTATAGAAAGACAGATCTAGAAACTTATCTAAAATTATTAGAAGAGGATGGATTAAAAGTGGAAGAGGTGTATGAAATAGGTAAAAATTATACTGTATCCGTACCGATCTTAGGTAGAGAGGTTCCAATTCCTAGCCTTAAACCTATTAAGGCGCCTTATCTTTATTTGATTGTAGCTAAAAAGCTTAAATAAGGGTTCTATTCATCCTATATATAATATGATAGTTGAAACAAAAAGAGGAAGTGTATATACATATAAAGTTGAGCTTGCTAAAGAAAAGTTGTATAAGAAATTGCCGGCCGTAACACGTTTAATCTCAGGAGCTAGAGGATCTAATTTAGAGGACATCTTATCATCTGAAGATATAATTAGAAAAATAGCGGATTTAGGTAGAATAAGTGAAAAGGAGATTTATAATCGTATAAAAAGCGAATCAGATTTACTTGAATTGATAGATCTTGGCCTAGAGGCCTATGGACAAGAGAAAGGTATATATTCCATTGAAGGTGTAGCAGTAATACGAGATAAGAAAGCCGTAATCTTACTCGGTCAAAGCCGCGCAGGAAAGTCGACCGCTGCCTATTACTTGAAAGATTATTTCAGTATAGGTGGAGATGAACACTTACTTTTAACTTATAAAGATAATACACCCTATTTCATCGGCGGGAATAGATACTCTTTTACAAAACCTTGGAATAAAAATAAAGGGATAGTAGATTTTGGAGAGGATTCTAACTTAGAAGCCCAAATTGTTGGATTTGTCACCTTAAAACTTAATAATTTTATGGATAGTAAGGACAAGGTGATAATTTCAAAGGAAGAGCCAGATCACCTTACTTACACGCTTAATGATTTAACATCGCAAAAAATAAGGGGTATTAATAAATATCTGGGCCAGATTGAATTTCCACTCCCCTCCGTGGATAGTGAATCTACTGCTATCAATAGAGTAGAATTCTGTAAGAAAATTAAATATGTACCATTTATATTCTATGAGGGGAATGAAATTAATTTGAAAGCAGTTGTTGAAGACTTACTTAATACATAAACCAATATAGCATAAGAATTGATGGGAAAAGTTTTGGATTCAATCCATATAAACTGAAAGCATTAAATTCTAAGATATACCACCAGTACTATGGAATATAATGAATTTTTAACTATTCTTAAATACCTGGATAAGAACTGGGAAAAACCATGGGAAGTAGAAGCTGAAATGTTGGATTTATTAAACAAGAGTAAAAAGTCAAGACTTGTTGAATTTGGGAAGAACACCTCTACCGACGGAATATGGTCCGATGACTTATGTTGTCTTTGGTAATTACGCCAAGGGTAAAGAACATGATGTTGCTATTTTTGGTAAATTTGAAGGGAAAGTGCTTGAGTCTTATGATTACCTTCTTGTAAGGATACATTCTGAATGTAGAACAAGCGAACTTTTCCATGCTTCAAATTGTGAATGTAGACATGAATTGGATTTTGCATTGAAACAAATGTCGAAGGAAAAGAAAGGGATATTGATATAATAATAGATTATGATGCGCTTAAGAAATTACGGTACATATATTTATTAAGGAAAAACCCAAAGCCATCTAAATATGAGATAAAAACCCCCAAATTTGATATAGATATATACCTGCCTTACTATTCCAAGTTAGCAATTCCGCCGGAGGAAGCATTAAAAATGACACGTTCGGTTGAAGGATTTACTTTGCCGATTCCTGAGGTATTGCTGCTTTTGAAGGTATCCGCATTTAATTCAAGGAAGGATAGCATAAAAGGACAAAAGGATTTGGTCGATATTCTGGGATTGCTCCTGTTTTCAAATGTAGAAAGATCTAAATTAATGGAATTAGCAAGAACTTATTCAGTTAATTTATTGCCACTAAAGGCAGCGATAAGGAGAGTGGATGATCAAACATTAAGATATCTAGGATTAAACAGGCATGAATTTTCAAAACTAAAAGATAAGCTATTTTTGTAGCATTAAAAATTTACGTTAATAAATGATTCATTTGTACTGCGTAGAACAGAAAGTACTTTATAGAATGATTTGAAGCTTCTCTACGAAGAAGTGCGGGATTAGATTATTTAGAATAGCAAAGCTTAAACCTAGTAGCCTAAAACGATTCTTTCTCTTTTAAAGAGAGTTTTCATCCACAAAATCGGCAAGTTCTTTAGCTTCTTCTAACACATTAAAATTCTCCACTCCGTCCATTACATCTAAATCAGTTATTATCAACTGTACATTGTATTAATCAGGTATTTTAAAGATGTAAAGTGCTTCTTTGTCGTTCTTTGTATTTTCTACCAAATCTTACTTTTTAAAGTATAAATTGCCTACGTTTTGCCTTCCTGACCATAGTATTTAAAGGTAAACTCAAGATTTTTGTTCCCTATATCCATCCCCTTTATGTTCAGTTTTTCCTTAGTTTTGACAACCTCCTTTACAGTTTTACCCTCTATTTCTAAGATAGGTTTTATCAAGGGCCAGTATGCTATATCTATTTCTACCCCCTTGTAAAGCCATTTTTCAACTTTGTTTTCCTGGTAAATAGGTTTCATCTTCAATGCTTTTTTGAATATTTCAGTTGCTTTTTTGAAATCTCCTACATCAGTTTCTATTTCTTCTGTGTTTCTTAGACCGCTTCCCGCTCTGTATTTGTACGTTATAATACCGGTTAGAATAACAAATTAAATGCTTCCATTTAACTGTTTTCAGGCAGATTTTATGTAGTTAATAGACCACACATCTTTATCTATCAGCATTATTACTGTAGGACAGGATTACGCAAGAATTTACCTTATTACATTTAAATATCTTTATTGGCTTGATTAATAATGAAAGCAGGTAAAAAACCTAGAAAAAAGACTAAAAAAAGCAAAAATATTAGATATGTCCTGCCAATTATTGCCATTGTCATTGTAGCCATAGTTTTAGTTTTGATACTTTCTTCAAACCACACTTCTAAGAGCAGAATTTTAACACCTCAACCGCATGAAACTGTTCTGTCTTTTAACGGTTTTGTAGTGGCTAACCAGAAAATTAATAACTCGTTTATATTGCCCGCATACAAATATGAAGCATTTGAAATACCTGTAGCTGCGAATAGTTCCAGTTATTACGCTGGAACCAGTTTTTTGTATTCAGTCAATGCAAATACTTCTGTAAATGCTGTTCTTATGGACAAAGAACAGTTCAATGCGTTTAACTCTACAAAGAATTTTACTGATAATATTCTCCTACAGAATGGAAAACATAGTATAAACGAATTTTTGTCAAACAAAAGTGGAGATTACTATTTAGTTGTATTTGGAAGCAGCCAAGTATCCTCTGTAAATGTACAATTAAATTCAACCACTGATTTATATTCAAATAACAGTGAGTTAACACCAGGATTCTACCGAATTATAAATCAAAGTACTTACTCTGTTCAAATGCCACTAACAATGAATGGCTCTTATGGTACTTTTTTGATATCTGCAGTGGCAAATGCATCATTCAATCTAGAAGTATACGATAATTCAACTAATTCGATTGCATTTTACTCTCCAAAGATTACTGTTACAAACATGTCTGGTACGCAGGTTAATAACAGCTTTGTATATGAATTAAATTTAAGCAAAGGGCAGTATACCTTAAAGATAATTAAATCCAGCAAAAGTCCATTGCTTTTATCTACAGTTTACTTATACCTCCCTAAAGCGGTTAACCCTCTCATTGAAAACAGCAATTCATATGCTAGAGGCTTAGCATCCTATGGAGTAGAGAACAATTCCGGTAAACTAACTAGTTATAGTATAGAAACACCGGCACTTATGGGCTTTGCACACATAAATTCCTTGTATTCTTATTATTCTTCGCAGTTTGGACAGTCCCACCAGATATCTTTGCAGCTAAACGGCGTGCTGACAGTTACCAACAATAACGGCAATAAATTCAATTACTGGGTTCAAGATACTGCAGACATAAACTCACAGACTAGAACCATTTATTTTGAAGACAATGTCTGGAATTTTTCTTATTATCCAATACATCCTTTTTATTTGACGAATCAATCGATAAAAGGTGATGGTGCCGTGTATTATAGCAATACAAGCTCCCAAGCATTCTATGCAGATTCTACAAACAGCTCTTATTTTGACTTTCCATTGACATTCGCATTAATTGAAACGGCATACGTTAGAAATGGCACTGGTGTAAATATAAATACATGCTATCAGCCACTGCAAGGCAACGTATACAACTCCAATGTTTTGAATCCCGAAATAGGCTGCTATGACAACATAACGATTTCTGATCCAAACGTGGAATCTGCGGAGTTTTACATAACCGGGGCAAACTATCCAAGCTTTAGCCTGCCACAGTTTTACGATGCTGAGTTTGTATTTGGGGGAGGATACAACGGTTCTCACAGCATTATACAGTCAATAAATGCGCAATTAGGACTTTATTATTATAATGAGTCTACTACCAGCTACGTACAATTCCCCTCTTACTATCCGATAGGAGGAGATACTGGCGAGACTGCAAATAATCTAAACATAAATTACAATGGATTATATGCTTCTGCTACCGCTGGAAATGATAACATTGACTATTTAGGGCAAAGCAATAGTTTTATGCCCATTATAAACGTAAATAATGTTAATTTTACAGATCAAATCAACTTTACTAATCTAAATGAGGTACAAAATTACAGTGGGGGTAACTTAACGGGGTTTTCTACATCTGCTGGCACTTATTATACGGATGACATAATAAGTTATGATCCATTTAGCCAGTATACATGCATTTTAACCAGTATTAAATCAACTACGCCAAACCTTTATTTAGCTTCAGAAAATATAACTTTACCCTACACATTTTACTCTGATTCTACTGTACCATGGGATTTCCAGATATTTTCATCTCCTTTTTACAATTATACTGGTAATTTAAACATACTTCAGAACTGGCAATGCTCATAAAAATGAAGCAAATAAAATATTTAGGCTAAAAATAAACTAATATTTTAACAAATTTTACCATATATAAACTAAATCCTATATAAACAATAGAATTTTAAAATTAGTATATGACTGAAGATATTGTTCTTAGATTTACTTTTATCTACTTAAATTAATATATTTTATTTCTAAATAAAAGTTTCAATCATAAAAAATGGAAGCCTTGAATCAATAATCCTGATTATTATCTTTAATATATTTAAATATCCAGAAATTAAGATTAATATGAAAGGAAAAATAATCCCTCTGGTTATATTTCTTGTTATTGCAGTAATTATAATAGCTATTCTGTTTAGTAAATATGTCAGCAAACCCAGTAGCATCACTCTCCCATCAGTTCCACCTAAAAGCATTTTGCCCGTATTGCTGTCAAATTCACAAACAAGTTATAACCTTGCAAACAAATTTGGATTAACATACAGGCTCTACTTCGTAAATACCTCAAACGGAGAAAACTACACAGGTAACTATTCCTTCTTTAATAACGGAAATTTATTCAATATTTCGCTTTATTCTTCACAGCAATTGCTGCCGAATGTTGTAAAAATAGAGCATGTTTATTCTTCATTCAATACAACTAAGATATCACAGTGCTTCAAAACTTACTTTGCCAACACCAGTGCAGTTAACAGCACATTGATAGCAGCAATAAACAAAGCCAACGCCAATTCAACTGAAACATGCTCTGTACCATTAAGTATACCTTCAAATATAAGCGCATTTGATGCGGCTTATTCAATAAATACACTTCCGGCAGTTCTCTTTACACCAATTGCAGGCTATACCCTCTATTACTTTGATCCAAGTGATATATTCATAAATAGCACAATTAAGTCACTGGGCCAGAGGAATTATTTGGGGCAAGGCTGCAACTTATACAACATAACCATAAAAAGCTACCCTGAAAACGTAACTTTGATGGAATGCATTTCAAACAAATTCGGCTTACCTTTGTCATCTGTTGAGGAATCCAGCAACCAAATCTTAATGTCAACCAACATTTCTTCGTTTGAAAGCTAAATATAAGCCTTTAAATCATTGTTTTAATTACAAACTGGTTTTTATCCCCCTTAACATCTTAATATTAGAATTATAAACCAAGTTGCTTCCTCAGATTCACTTTTATAAGTTCAAATGATTCTGTATCCAATTTACCCACTTTATTGATTAATCTTTCCTTGCTTATAGAAAATGCCTGATAAGTAACTGCAACGCTGTCCACGGTCAATCCATTTTCTGCTGTTCTTAGGATTGGGACATTTAAAGGTTCATCAAAACGCTTTTCTCCCTTTGATATCGCGACTACGAAGACCAGAGCATGCCCCACGAAATTTTTTATTATTACTGCGTATCTGTCTTTCTTTATCTCTGTTCCTTCCCGTTCATTTTCAGGTAATCTAACAAAATATACTTCTCCTTCATTCATGTATCTTCGGCCGTATCCAGCAGGCTTGCTTCCGCCCATGCTTTTGATTCTTTTTCTGCTTCTTTACGGATCTCTTCTTGTCTTTCTTTCGTCAATAAGAACGTTTTAGCTAGATTAATCGAATCTACCCTGTCCTCCAACGAAAGTTTCGGTTTAGCTTCCTTTAACTTTTGATAAGCATTTTTCCAACTAGCATTGCCCGTTCTTATCAAATAAATCATAGTAGTAGCTCCTTCCACTACGTTATCAGTAACTGAAAAGACTTCTTTCAATTTTTCCACTTGCTCATTGTCTGGCCTAACCTCTTTTATTTGGATTTCATTTCTAGAATATTCATAATAAAGGGTAGTTTCATCCGGAGAATACGGCCCATGAGTATAGACATTAAAGTCTTCTATCTCTTCGTTGTTCAAAACTCTTAACAAAAATGCTAATTTTTGAAGTTTGAATCTAGTTAAGAAATTCTCCTCGATATCTTGTGGCAAGGATAACTCTTTAGCATAAGCCATTAGTCTGCTTATTTCTCCAACACTGTCATTCATAATTTACCTCCATTTTTATATTCTTCAACTGCACTGAACCATTTAAGAATATTTTCCAATGCTTCCACTCCGCTATCAGTAATTTTATACACTACAAGTGGCTCTTCCTGTATCTTTACTATAAAACCTTTTTTTTCTAAGTACTGTATATTTGGCTTTGCTACACCTTCCATTATGCCAAGATCAGTTATAAGATATTTGTAAGGATAACCATCTTCTTTATAGATTGAAAGTATAGTCAAACTCATCACTTTTGAGTATGTTAAAAGCCTATGAAATTTACGATCTAACTGTGGTGGTTTGATTTGCTGACTGTCCTTTTGCTGCATATTTATTAATCACTTTGCTTATATTTAAATGTTTATTTTTAGCTATTTAAAAATAATTTTTTAATAAAAATAAAGAATTTTTAATGAAGAAAAAGTATATAAATGAGGTATATTCTTATATATACTGAAAGAAGCAAAAGAAACGCTTCAATAATAAAGTAGGCGTATTAAATACGTGGGGGGTTAAAATGGTAAATTTGTATAGAAGAGGGAGAATACAGGAAAAGAAAACTGAGAATTGAATGCAGGACAAGGGCTGGACGAATCTTCGTAGAAGCAAAGGAAGCCGTGGGCCGGCAGATATCTATGGAAGATCTCCATCGGGAACCAAAACATACGTACAGGTCAAATCAGGAAGCGCCAGGCTTTCATCAAAGGAATACAAAAGCTTGCGGAAGATGGCAAAAGAAAGAAAGGGCGCTGCACTTTATGTACACAAAGATAAAAGGGGTAAAAGCACGGTGGTTAGGTAACTGGAGTAAAAGAAAATAGAATATGGAAAATAATACTACACAAAATAACATAAAAACATATGAAAATTTAGATCAAGTTATAAATTATCTAATAAAAATGCCGCCGCATACGACCATTAATATACCAAAAACCAATTTAACTAATCTACCAAAAAGCTTCCAAAAAACGTTCCTAGGTTACTCAAAAGAGGGTGAATTATCACAGTACCGTGGTCCAGAAAATATCCATGTACATGAAATGATAGATAACTTTGAATTGCATAGAGATAATTTTGACCCTCGTAATATCATTGGAGCAATAGGACATGCTTTCGCCGATGCACCAGAAATCGGCTTCGGAGTTGCGGTAGGGTTAACAAGTGGCATAGCCGTAGGCAAGTTTGTTTATGATAGCAAAAAAGACAGCTCTGAAAACGCAGGATCTGAAGCAGCATTTTGGGGCATACTAATAGGTTTTGGTCTTGGATTACTTACATTTCTTGCTATGAAGGTGAAATAACTAATGGGGAACTCACTGTTTATTAAACATGCAATAGTTTTAATTTCAATTTTGGTTCTATTTAGTACATCTTCTCTTACCCCGTTATTTAATTATTTAGGTGTGCCAACAGGAGCAGTTGCAGCTACAGCTTATGTGTTTCTTTTTATCGGTCTACTCTTAGAGATCGGTGAAACTTTTAAAGCTGATTTGTCCACCGCTTTAGTGCTATCAACCGTCATAACTCTTATTGCGTTTACATTAATAACCTTTGCATAACTTCAATACTTTTATGAAATTTTTCAACTTTGATGAATTTTGGGCATATCAAAAAGCTAAAAAAATGCAAATTTTTAATATAAATATAAAACTCGTAAAGATTAATAAATTTATTTTTAGTACAAACAATTTCGGGACAATTTATGTTAGTAGTTTAGTTAAATCTAAGTTAAGTACAAATGCACTCAAAGTCGCGATTTTACACGAACGGTTCCATCAAAGATTGAGGCAAAAATTATATGGGAAGATAATATCAATATGTAGTTTATTATTATTTATATTCTCGATTTTAGCAATACCTCGGGTTATATTCGCTCTTGTGGTTCAACCTATTTACATTATTGATGATATTTTTACTTTACTGATATTACTAACAATATTTTTTTTATATTTGCATTACAGAAGATTAGAGGAAGTAGCAGCAGATTTATATAGTGTAAGGCATGTTGGGTCTACAAACTTTAAAAAGGGGATTATAGAAATTGTCAAAAAGTTTCCGGAAGAATTTCCAAAAAAATTAAAACCTGGTCATATATTTAGATTACTTACACATGGAAATTATTTAGAAAGAATTAAGTTAATTAATGAAAAACCCTTAAATTAGATAAACATAATCTTATACTATGGCCGATGAACGTACTTTAGTAGCTGACATTAAGAGTTACATAGATGAACTAGATAACGGCTTTAAGGCAGAAGTTGAAGAGCATCCTGAAGGAAGTATTACAAGAGTAGATTTAGTAGTCAGACATAACGGTCAAATACTGTTCAATGGCGAATTTAAACGACCTTACACGATAGAAGGAAAAAATCCCAGATCTGCAGATTTAGTTGATGACGCTTATCTAAAATCATCAAAATTATCACCACCATCTAGGTTTTTTATAACATCTAATTTCAATGAAACAGTTATTTGGGATAACAAAGAGCAGGATAGACCGCTAATGAGCAGGGACATAGAAGATATTAAACTTAAAACGCAAGTAAGATCTGATGAAGATTTTAAAAAAGAGGAGATTAAATCGATTATAAAAGAAACATTTCAAGCCGTAACAAAACGTATACTAGAATTTTACCAAGGCATTAAGCAAACACAGTATAAACCGCTCGATGAAAGTTTTATAATGGGTCTAAACTCTCACTTAAACTCTGCCGTAGATATAGCATTTAAATATGTCAAAGAACCAATTCTTAAAAAGTGGTGGAAAGAACAACAATACGAGCCTGTAGAAAATTTTGGAGAAAATGAAAAGCGCAGAATAAGCCGGTTCAGTTTATATGTATTAGCTAACAAGATAGTCTTTTATTATGTTCTTAGGAGAAGCTTTAAAGAGTTAGATGAAATAACTGTTGAAAATTTAAATGAAATAGATAAAATAAAAACTACAATCTTTTCTGCTTTTGAAAAAGCAAAGAAAATATCCGGTGATTATGAAACAGTTTTTGAAGAAACATCTGCGGATTCTATACCCTTTTCAAGCGAAGAAATGGCGTATTACATAAAGAACCTGATAAAATTCCTAAAATTGTACAACTTTTCAACACTTTCTCAAGATGTACTGGGAAACATTTATGATACTTTAATAAGCCCCGGAGAAAGACGTGCTAACGGTCAATACTTTACCCCTCTACCGGTAGTAGATTTAATAAATGCTATGACAATTAGAAAACCAGATGATACTGTATTAGATCCAGCATGTGGTTCTGGAACATTCTTAACTAGGGCATTTGATTTAAAAGTAAATTTAATTGGAAAAGATAACAAGAAAATCAGAGAAAAGATTGTAAGTGAGCTTTTTGGAGTAGATATAGCAAGTTATCCTGCTCACCTAGCTACTATAGCTATCGCTTCTAAGTTATCCGTACAAAATCCTAGAATTTACCCAAAAATAATAAGAAGTGATTTTCTAGACATAAAACCAAATATCGAACAAAGAATGTTTATGATGCAAGAACACCGTGTAAAAACACTAAGCAACAAAAAGATTACAATAACTTTAAAACAGCTAGATGCGGTTGTAAGCAACTTACCCTACATAAGACAAGAAGATATACAAAATAAGGAATTAGAACAAACAAAAGTTAAGAATAACCTAGAACAATATGGTTTTCAACCAGAGAAACCAAATAATACCTCGGATTTTCATGCTTATTTCTGGTATTATATTTTGCCTTTTCTTAAAGAAGGTTCCCGTGTAGGTTTTTTGACATCGGATACTTGGTTAAATGTAGATTATGGAGATGATCTTAAAAAATTCATAAATAAATACTTTAAGATAATTGCAATAATTGACAGTTCTGTTGAAAGATATTTTCCAGATGCATTAGTTAATACAGTAATAACAATATTAGAAAGAACAAATGATAAAGATGCAATAAAAAATAATAAAATAAAATTTGTCAGAATAAATAAGAAAATTGGAGAACTTATAAATTCAGTAGAGAGTGCTCAAAAAATAGCAAAAGATATAGAAAGCGGTCAAAGTAATGAAGATGTACAAATTATCAGGGAAGTTAGACAAGGAGATTTAAACTTTAATGACAAACTTAAAGCAAAGCTTTTTCCTTATTTAAGAGCACCAAATGAATTCTTTGAACTTATAAACAACAAAAATATGATTCCATTAGAAAAAGTAATGGATATTAAATTTGGAATTAAAACAGGCGCAAATGAATTCTTTTACGTTGACGATGTAAGTGATTCTTATCCAAAAGATAAACTAAGAAGAAATTGGGGATTAAATAAAAATGATCTCAAGGTTATAAGAGTTATAAAAGATGGAACAGGTCAAGAACATTTAATTGAGAAAGAATACCTAAGACCAATACTAAAAAGTCCAAAGGAATTTACAAAAGAAGGAAAATTAATATTTGATGGTAAAACTAAAAAGTATGTTATTTTAATCCAAGAAAGTCTCAGATCAAAAATAAAAGAGTATGCAAAGAAATATATTTCGTATGGAGAAAAACAAGGTTATAATGAAAGGCCAACCTGCAAATCAAGAAATCCTTGGTGGAAACTTTCTCCTATTATCTATCCAGACTTAGTATTTACTATGTACTTCTCATCAACTTTCATATACCCTCAGACAGATATTTTACTAGATAATGCAATGTACTTTGGTAAAATTAAAGAGAATTACAAAAAAGACCTTCTCGCCGTTTATGCTTTTATGAATTCATCTTTATCATATCTTTATCCTGATCTTTATGGAAGAAATTATGGTGGAGGTGCAACTGGATTTAAAGTCTACGAAGTGCAAAAATTGCCAATACTTGATATTAAGGTTTTACATGATTATTACGAACAAATTAAAGAGATTATGAACGGGATGGAAAAAAGAAAAATTAGTACACTATTTGAAGAGATCTGGGATGGAAAAGGTGATTTCAATATAATTAAAGTAAAACCTGATAGACTTGCTCTTGATAGATTAATCTTAAAAGCTATTGGAATCAATAATCAAGATAGATTTTTGGAAAATTGGTATAAGTCAACAATAAAAATAGTAAGTGAAAGATTGACTAAAGCGGATAGCCAAAAAAAATCTAAAATCTCAAGTAAGGAAAACTTATCAAAAATAGCCGATAACATAATAAAATCAATTGAAATTAAAAATTTCCCAGAGGATTATATAACAAATATAAAAATAAAGAAAACGGTAGAAGTAGAAGATACTACTAATTTAAGATATGGAAAAGATATAAATGGTTTCTTTTTAAAAACTAACGATAAAACATTATATTTTGATAGTGAAGAAGAAGCTAAGTATGCTTATTACTGTGCAGTTAGAGGAAAGATTAATATACTCATACCGAATGAGATAGATCTTGAAAATATAATTAAAGAATTCGAAAATGATGTAAATGAAATTAAGAATGAAATTAAGGAAAGAATAAAAGATTTTACGGAAGATGAAAAATACTCTAAAAAGATTTATAATATCTGTATAAATAAATTAAAGATTTTTTAAATCTTCTTCAAGTATTTGTAATTTATCAATACATTTTTAATATTTAATTTAGTATTATACTTAGTTATATAATAATATAATTTATAGTATCAATATTTATAATTTTATATAATTATTAATGATATTTAATAATTTATAAATATAATAATAAAATTTATAATATAAATCTTTTAAATTAAGAGGAGTATACTAATTTTA
>JAKACB010000033.1 GCA_021796445.1 Nanobdellota archaeon | reverse complement strand
GAGGATATCCTCCTCCTAACGTTACGTTATCTATGTGTTGCCTCAGCCGTACGCAATCTACTATTACCTAGTAGATGAACTTGCATGTCTCATTCGAATCCCAATAGCAGTGACCTCCAGCAGGATCAACTGGAATTGGTGCATTAACATCATCATGCATAAATATGAAATTCACGCACTCACTATTCTTCATTTGCTTTTTAAAGCATCGAATATTATCTGCATATGAAAAGATGCAATCACAGCACTGCGATGCAGCACTCCTGCGTATCCGGGATATACAGATAATTACTTTATTTGCACATTCTAATTTAAATACTTTTTGCACTTTAAAACCGCTAAAACGGCACGATATCAAATATTTTGATAAAAAACGGCATTGTTTAAAAATGAGACAATGACAAGGATATAAAGGTTAAGTTATCAATAAAAATAAAAGCGGGTTACCTTTTCTTGTTTTCAAAGAAGAATGAAAACAGGCTAAGAATAGAAGTTGCAGTTACTGATAAAAGTAACAATGAGAATGCAAACGATGTTCCGTATGAAGAACTGGTATTAGCCGCTCCAAATCCAAAAAGATAATTAAAGCCGTAAGACATTGAACCTGAGACCTGTGTTAAAGGCAAGCCTAATATTGCATCAAGAAACATTGCAAGTACAAACAATGCGGACAAGCTACCTAAAATAAGTAAAGCAGTTCTACGCATTTTCTTATTGCCGTAAACTAGATATGCTAATATTATAGTCAGAATAAAGAACACTATCAGAATATCGTAATGCAGCATACCAGAAATTCTCAATATACTGTCATAAGCTAAAAGATAAACGGCAGCTGCCAAGCTTAAAATAATTGATCCAAGCATAGCGTAGTTTGCAGCTTTTACAAACTTTCTTTTCATTGAAAGACCTAAACCTAAAAGAACTATTATTACAACTAAAAATATGCTGCCTACATAATCAAAGTAATTTGTGGGTTTAGGGGTACTAACAATTGGAGGAGTTACACTTGGAGCTGTGCTTTTTGTGGAATTAATAACGTTAATAGTTAACTGCACAGGTGAAACAGAAGGATCATCACCAACTGCAGAAATATTGAATTTGTATGTCCCTATAGGTGCCCCCTTTGCAACAGCTATGCCTAAGGTTCCGCTGTATGTTGGATCTTGGTTTGAAGCACTAGGTGTAAAGGTTATATAACTACTAAGAGGACTTTCAGCAAGCGAGGTTCCCCAATAACTTCCATTGAACAATGAAATTGTGAATCCTATATCTGCAGAATTGCCCTGTGAGATATTTACTGAGTACTGCGTTAACGTAACCTTTGAATATCCATAACCTACTGCGTGAACAGCACTCAATGCGAATATTAATAGGAAAATGAAAACAGTCGAAATTATAATGGCCTGCTTAGCTTGCATACTAACCATTATAATACTATCTTATTTAAACATTTCTACAGCCTTTGCTATCTTCTCTCTAAATTCCTCTTCTTCAGTTTCATCATTATACTTTGTCCTAGGCCACATAAAACCTCTTAAAGGTTTACCTTTTTCTCTAGGTATTATATGAACGTGAAAATGCGGCACGCTTTGGCTTATGATATTGTTATTTATAAGCAGCATGCCATCACAGCCTGTTCCATTTTTTACGCCTTCTGCTATTCTTTTAGTTTCAACGGCAATCCCCTTTAAATAATCTTCAGAAAAATCAAACAACGTTTCAATGTGCTTTTTGGGTATCAGCAAAGTATGTCCTTTGAATATTGGACTTTTATCTAAAAATGCAATGAAATTTTCGTTCTCGAAAACTACACTCGCCTTTATTCCTTTCTTAGCTATTTTACAGAACACACATTCTTCCATCTAGTTTCTAGGAAATGCATTTATAAAAGATTTTTCATATTTCATACTGCACTATACTTAATATTGTGGTATTCATACTTTCTTTTATTTCTTTAAGCGCCTTCGAGTCTTTTGATTCAATGTAAGGCAGAAGATCCAAATCTAACGGAGTATTTTCAAGTCTTCTATTATAGTTTTCACGAAGGTACTTTGCAACTTCTTTGTCATACGCTTCCCACTTAACTCTTAAAAACCTTATAAAATCCTTTTCTACGGAAGTTGCCAGTCTATGAGAATATGCGTAGGAATGACCAAAGTCAACAAGCCACTTTTCCGTAACTTCATGATGCTTAGCTATACTTTCTACTGTATCAACAATTTTATTGTGTACTACAATTAATTTTGGAAAATTTTTGTCAAGGAAAATACGCCTGCCATCTACGGAATAACCTCCCGTGTACTTAATAGAATAATCTGTATTTATAATCATTTCGCTAACATCTCTGCTTTCTAATACTTTCCCAATATATTTCTTTCTATAATATATGATATCATTGTCAACCTGTACTATAGAATTTACTTTTAACTGTTTATTCAATAGGATTTTTACCATTGAAGGGGAGATATAATTGACAGCCAGTCCTATAATCTGACCATTTTCACTCTTTTTTCTAGATAAAATTCTATACTTCATCATATTTTAAATAATCCCGCCCAATATTTATACTTTTTTATGATTAAATTGTAAATTTTCTAATCATTTTAAGTATTCATAAGTAATCAAATATCCTATATAAAGGTTACTATTTTAAATTGTCGATTTTTAGCAAAAAACTCATAAATTTTAGAAGCTCCTCTTGATTATAATATAAAGGTACTTAAATTTCCAGCTGCTCATGAATGTATGGATGATCAAAAGTCGGAGATGCTGATGCTTTTTGGATGGGTATCTGCTATACTTATTATAGCAGTCGCAATGCTTTATCCATACAGCAATTATCAATTTACAACCTTGGGTATAAGCAGTGGAGTCAACCTTTATTCATGTAAATATTCTGAACCAGCACCGATGGGTATAGTTGATTATGGAGTTAGTAGCTACGGCAATGTATATAACATATCTACAAATTCAATACAAAGCAGTATAACTTTAAACAACTTACTAACAAATCTAAGCGGTGATTACAACGCATCTATACAGCTAAATTTAAATGTTATGTTGGAATATGAAAATCAAACGCGAGTTTATTTTGCACAGAATGTTATTCTTATGGATACAAAAACTGGACAGATAAGATTCATAGATAATGTATGGAATAACTCCGGAATAAATACAAGCTTGAATAATCAGTTCATAAAAGGCAATGGCACTATTTCCCCTTCTATTAAAAATTATACTTATTATTCTTACCAAGCTGTGAATCAAACTGGAGATAATATAACTTTAAATGACAATCAAACTGTTTACCTAAGGACAAATTCTAGCATTTCAAAAGAAGGTATACCACAGATAATCTTTTCATACAATGATGGATATGGATGGATAGAATACGATAAAGTAAACTTACTCATACATGAAAACATAAAAAACTATTCCATCCTTATAAGTGGTTTCAATTACACTCCAAGCTACAGCTTTTATGATGCAGGGATAATAATCGGCGGACCAGGTGACGGTTCCAATACAACGCTTATAAGTGGATCCGCTAAATTTACACTAAGTTATTGGAATGAAAATAACTTTCAGAATGTACAAGATGCATATAATTTTGGTTGTGACACTGAAGAAGGAATAAATAATGCAATTGTATCCCCTTCGTTTTATAATAATGGTTTGCTATATGCTAATATAAACAACGGGAAAAACATTTATCTAGGAAACTTATGGTCTACAAATTCCTCCAATATAGGAATACTTTATGTAAATAGCTCTTTTAATAATATTATAATTTCATTGAGCAGGGATGGTCATGCATTTAACGAAAGTTTAAGAAATGGAAAAGGTAAGTTTACAATGGAAGCAGGAAATTACATTATAGATGCATATTCAAACAACAATAGAATTTACAGTGAAAATTACACATTAGAGAAAGGGATGATTAATAATATAAATATAAAATAAGTAATCTTTTTTCAAAAAGTAATAATTAATTACCTTACTTTTTCTGCGCCAGTTGCCAATCCATGTTTTGTAAATGCAGATAGTATTGCTGCTGCTATCAATATAATTATGCCTATATATAATGCCGCTCTTAATCCCTGCATAAACGGAGATGCAATCAATTTTGGAATAAAACTACTTTCATTCATAATTCTTAGTGATGAATTTGGTATAAGCGAAGTTAATGAAGATGGCACTTGAGACAAAAATGTGGATACTGGATTAATTCCAAGAAACGCCGAAAAAAGGAAAGAAGAAGCAGGTATTGCAGCGAACTGTGAGGATAGAGTTGATGGAACGTTTAATGTTGTCAATTGCGTAGAAATTATAGAAGGCAATGCGTATGAGAATACAGTTATAGTTATTGTGAAGAATATTGCCATGCTTATCATTTGGCCTATATTTGCAAAAGTTGTTCTTATGCCATTCCCAACTCCCCTATCTTTCCAAGGAAGCGCATCCATTGCTCTCTTTGTGTTGGGGGCAGCAAACATTCCATTTCCTGCGCCTATAACAAACAGCACTATTGCAAATGGAACATAAGAAAAACTAGCAGAAAAGGTAGTTAAAAGAAACAGTCCTACTGCTGTTATCAAAAGACCGATTGTACTGAATATTCTTGCACCGAATTTATCCGTTAAAACACCGCTTATCGGCCCCAGGGCTATAAAACCTACCATTAAGGGTATCATGTATATCCCTGCCCAAAATGGCGTCTGGGCGATCGTAAAATTATGCAATGGAAGATAAACTCCCTGTAGCCAGATTATAACCAAAAACATCACTGCGCCTCTTGCAAGAGCGCTTAAAAACAACGCAAGAGAACTAAAAAGAAACTGCACGTTTCTGAATAAAGACAACTTAAATAAGGGGTTTTTAATTTTCCTTTCTATTGGGATAAACAGTATTATAAGAAAAACACCTATAATGAGACTTGCGATTACCCACGGGTTTGCCCAGCCCAGTGGATTCGTTTTATATGGAGTAAGAGCATATGTAAAGCCTAACGCTACGAGGATTAAACCTACTGAAAGAGCAAGGTTGCCTTTCCAATCCAGTCCTTTTTTCTTTCCACCGGTCTTTTCCTCCTTCAATTTGTAATAAGACCAAAAAGCGCCTAAAACTGCGAAAGGAATGTTGACTATAAATATCAAGTGAAAGTCGAATGGGGCCAATAAACCACCAGCTACTAACCCTATAAATGATCCTGCAAGGAAAGCAACTTGATTAGTTCCAAGTGCCTTTCCTCTTTCATTGTCAGGAAACGCATCGGTAAGCAGAGCCGTGCTGTTAACCATTATGAATCCGCCGCCGACTCCTTGAACCAATCTAAAAATTATTATGAACAAAACACCGTTTGTGCCAGAGTTATATGGTGTAAAAGAAAGAGCTACAGAAGCCGCAGCAAAGATTGCAAATCCTATTGTATAAAATTTTTTCCTTCCATAGTCATCAGACAATCTGCCAAAAGTAACAAGAAGAGAAGCCGTTACAACCATATAACCTAAAAGAACCCAAAGAAGCAATGTAAAATTACCAGGTGCTATTGGATTAACGTTTAAACCACGAAATATTGAAGGAAGAGATATAAGTATTATTGTGGCATTTATAGAAGCCATTAAACCGCCCATTGTTGTATTTGCTAGAACTGTCCATTTATACTGCATCCGATATTTTACGATTTATTCTATTTAAATATTTACGAATCTACGCAGTTTTTCTGTTCTATATTAACATTTCCTTGTTCTTGTCTTTATGATTGGAAAGTATCCGCTAATCATTTAAAACAAAATAAGTTCTTCATAATTGTTCCTATCGTAATCTCAATATTTGTTATATACTTGTTTTATAAAAGTCAATTCGCACTTTAACAAGCTGCAAAACAAAAATAAAAGAAGTCTTAACTAAATAAAAATATTTATCCAAACTTTAATCTACTATTTTTAAATGGATTCAGTGCGGTCGTTTTTATTTCTTTTTTCTGCGGCAAGAATATTTCTGCAAGCATGCACCTTATACTGCCTCCTCCACATTCTTCTATTGTACTGACGTCTATGCTTATTACACTGCAATATTTCTCCAGCTTCTCTTTCTGCCAATTTGACAAGGAGCTTAACGCCTTCTTCGATATTACCAGCTTCTTGTTTCCTCTCGAATCCAATAATTCCAACGCATTTCCTGCAAAATCAAGCATCTGTTTAAAGGTTAACTCAATTAAAATTTTACCAGATCTATTAATGGATGAAACAATAGCCTTTTTTTCATCTTCATCTTTTATTGAATTCAAGCAGACCATGGCAAATTTCTCTCCCAAAGCCATCATTACATTTGTGTGGTATATCGGAAAACCTGCTTCATCAAAAGCATGAAATTTTACAGGCCTGTACTTAAGTTCATTGCAAAACTTATTTAATACTTCTTCATTCGTTCTTTCAGAGATACAGGAATAAGCTATCTTGTTTGCACGGTCAAGAACCAGGCCGCCAGTACCTTCAAGGAATTTATTGTCGTTTTCATAATATGTAAGATCTATGACTCGGGAGCAGGAAAAGCCGTAAAACATGGAAAGATTCTGGATTATGTCCGGTCGTCTTTCATTTCTCCTATTTAATGCAAGCATCGGGTAAACAACGACTGTTCCATCGGAATGAAAGGATATCCAATTATTAGGAAATATTGAATCTGGAGTGTCTATTCCCTCTAAATCATCAAAAACAAACACATTTATACCGTTCATCCTAAGCGTTTCTACGGCGTTGTTAAATTCATTTAACGCCTGCAAATTAACTGGAGAATGAGTTTTTTTCTGGAATTTATTTGTTCTTGCTGTTTGCTCATTGAAGCCAAAATTATGCGGCCTTATCATCATTACATTGTTAGTCAATGCCTTTTCTTCCATTTGCAGTTTCTACGCAAATAATCTAGCAACTGCTAAAAATTATTTAAAGAATCCAACTTATATTTAAATGTTTAAACGCCCCCAATGAACGTTTTTTAATGTTAGCTTTTAAATGTAGTATTAA